>JABDEI010000030.1 GCA_013287145.1 Chlamydiota bacterium | reverse complement strand
TTCCGGCTATTAAGGAGTTATTAATAGAACCTAGCAATGGCATGGCGAGAGAGACTGAAGAGACTAGAAGTAAAAAGATGGCTTTTTTCATAAACCCTCCTTAAGAGAGAACAATCTCTCTTTGACTTCATTATAAATCTAAAGAGATATCTTTAACATAAATTGAATTTATTTATTTTTCCCATTTTGCTAACCTGCAAAAAATGAAGGTCTTACGAAATTACGCTTGAAACAAATCTTAGATGTGCTTGCAGCTTTTATGAGTTGTTTTCTTGGCGACTTTTTGAAAGCAAGCTTCCATAAAGATAATACACATTTTCTGTGGGTGACGCTATCTGAGATAGTTGGACAGACTGCATGATTGGTCCTTCTTGCAGGGAATCAAAGCAAGTTGCAAACATTGCTTGAAAAGGGTCTTTCTTCTCTGCTTGGAACTTAGACAGCTTAGAGATGGCTTGATCGAGGATTTTGCCTTTTTGTATATTTGAGGCGTACATATTTGTTTTAAGAGAATCCAATCCTTTAATAGCGCTTTTCAATTGCTTCTTAAATGCTTCTAAATCCTCAGTGTTCAATACTTCAATTGTTTTATCAAGCAATGGATTGAGATCATTAAGGTCGCGGCTCCAGCCGCTGCCATGGGAGCCTAAGAGTTTGTTTGCGCATTGTATCGTGGTACGGTACCATGAGGAATCGAGTTCAAGGGAGACTGCTCTTCCTGAAAAGCAGAGCTTGTGATGATGATACTGCGGATATTGTAGATTAGAAAGTTCTTGTAAAACTAAATGCGCCTCTACTAGGCTTAAAGGGAGAGTTTCCATTGGGGGTTTTCCTATGAATGTTGAGAATTAAAAAGGGTCTATCGATGATGCTGATTGCTTTAACGCTCATTTTTTGCATGACTTATTCCTTAGTATTTGCCTTCGATTATGTCAATAAAAATGTTGTCAATATGCATGCTCAACCTGATGATTTAAGCGAAGTCATTTCCCAAGCTATCTATGCCACACCCATAGAATGTCTTGAGGAGCGAGGGAGTTGGTGCTGTATTCAAACACCTGATCTTTATCGAGGCTGGGTTGAAAAAAATGCAGTGATTAGCCGTGAGCAACTCTATTTGGAAGGACAGCGGTGTGCTCAAGTGCATTCCTTATTTGGGCATCTGTTTCGGGTTAATGATACCACGCCTCATGCTCCTCTGGTGACTTTGCCTTTTGGTGCAAAGGTAGAGGTGGTCACAGGGTATAACAATGAGCAGCGCTGGGTGCAGGTGCGCTTGTTAGACGGTCAAATCGCCTGGATGCAGCGGGGCGATCTACAGGTTGACCCCCAGCCGATAACGCTTAAAGAAATGATGGCTCTTAGCCAGCGTTTCCTTGGGTTGCCATACACTTGGGGCGGTGTCTCGACTTTTGGATTTGACTGCTCAGGGTATGTTCAGATGCTATATGGACAAATGGGAATTTTGCTGCCAAGAGATTCCTATCTCCAGGCAGAAGCAAAGGGTGGAGTTGCCATAGAGCTTAAAAACCTTGAAGAAGGCGATCTTCTTTTTTTTGGACCTAACCAAAAGAAAATCAATCACGTTGGAATCTATCTTGCTGACAACAAATTCATTCACGCAAAAGCAAAAATCACGCGTGGATCGCCTACGGTGCAAATCAGCGACCTCCTTTCTCCCAACTATGATGAAACATTGGTTTGCGTCAGGCGCTTTTTGAAGGATGAAGGCGGAAAGGATGAGGGATGAACAGACGCCCATGACCATAAGGCACACATAACTGTCACTTAGTGTTGCTGCATAAAACCCATATCCTTAAGTCCAATGCCGTTCTTACAGAACTCCACTAATGTTTATTCTTTTTCCCAGGCCTCTCGCTAACGCTTCGGCCTGGGCTATGTTATCAAGGTCTTTCAGACCAAAAAAACTCCTGCAGTGATAGTAGTAGATCATTTTTATTTTTTTCATGGCCTCTCGCTTACACTTTGATCTAGGGTAAGTTGTGATGGCCATTCAGGCAAAAAAAACTAATGACAATTTTAATGGTGAATGCTCAAATGCGTTTGCAATTGCCGCTAAAGGCCTGAAAGGCCTTCATATCATAGCCCAGGCCGAAGCGCAAGCGAGAGGCCTGGGAAAATGATAAAGATACGCGGAGTTCTGAAAGAACGGCATAAAGTGCGATCTAATCCCATAAATATTTTTCGTCGTATTTTATCTTAGCTCTATCCAGCATTAACAAAAATTCTTCTTTGAATGTCACCTTTTTATGATGATTTTTTTGCGAAGCCACATATTTTATTGCACCATTTATACTGGGCCTAGATACAGAAAAAGCTCCATAACCATTTTGCCAGGAAAAATCGCGATATTGATTACCTTTCGTTTTTAGCCAACGCGAAGAACTTGTTTTCACTTCTGAAATCAGTTTACTTATCGGTATCGTTTTGCCTAATAACAGCAACATGTGGATATGATCGGCTATTCCATTGAGTTGAATCACCGGTGAGTCAAAGTTACGGCATGTTGCGCTTAGGTAAGCATATAATTCAGGCTCGATTTCAGGCTGAATCCATGGATTACGCTCTTTGGTGCTAAATACGATATGAACAATTACATCAGCTAAAGATTGGGACATATTATTGCCTCAATTTGTTGTACGATTCATAAATATAAAAACGATAAAATAAAACATTAAATATATAAAATATTTTTTACAACAAAAAAAAGGCAGTTTTTTTGATGAATCTACTTGTATCTCCCTTTTATGTCGTTCTTACAGAACTCCACGTATCTTTATCATTTTCCCAGGCCTCTCGCTAACGCTTCGGCCTGGGCTATGTTATCAAGGTCTTTCAGACCAAAAAAACTCCTGCAGTGATAGTAGCAGATCATTTTTATTTTTTTCATGGCCTCTCGCTTACACTTTGATCTAGGGTAAGTTGTGATGGCCATTCAGGCCAAAAAAACTAATGAAAATTTTAATGGGTGAATGCTCAAATGCGTTTGCAACTGCCGCTAAAGGCCTGAAAGGCCTTCATATCATAGCCCTGGCCTATCGCCAACGCTTCGGTTGGGCTATGTTATCAAGGTCTTTCAGACCAAAAAACTCCTACGGTGATAGTAGCAGATCATTTTTATTTTTTTTCATGGCTTCTCGCTTACACTTTGATCTAGGGTGAGTTGTGATGGCCATTCAGGCCAAAAAAAAACAATGAAAATTTTATGGGTAAATGCTCAAATGCGTTTGCAATTGCCGCTAAAGGCCTGAAAGGCCTTCATATCATAGCCCAGGCCGAAGCGTTAGCGAGAGGCCTGGGAAAATTGATAAAGATACGCGGAGTTCTGAAAGAACGCCATAAAATGAGATCTAATCCCATAAATATTTTTCATCATATTTTATTTTAGCTCTATCCAGCATTAACAAAAATTCTTCTTTGAATGTTACCTTTAGGTATGTTTGCCTTAGGCCATCGACGACGGTTCATCCTTCCGCCTTCCGTCATCCCTTCTTAAGCTTTTGCCTGAAGGAGGTTTTTTGCGGTTTTGAAGAAATAGGATTGCTCGGCGACTTGAGCGTGAGTTGGAGTATAGGGAAGGACTTTGCTGCGGATGAAATCCACAAATTCATCTAAAGCAGCCGGACCATTGTCTTCATAATATTTCTTGAGCCACTTGTCGATGATCTCTTTTTCTTGCTGGCTAAAGTGCACTTGTCCCGCCAGAACCTTAGCTTTGACAAGGCATTCAAAAACCTCCGGAGCCCCTTTTATTTTTGCATCCAGGCCTACGATATTGGCATCGGTCACCTTATCTGTGCGCAAATCATACAATCCCATTTGAACCTGTGAATTAGGCCCATTTTTTCTCTTTTGCATTTCTAAGTCCTCATCGATCAACTGCTTTCGACCTTCTTGGTCTTCCTTGCTGAGAAACTCGACCTCCCAAGTGTTGTTGCGAGGATCGTACATCACCTTGACGAAGTGCACAGGCTGTTGCAAAGGATGATCAAAGGCCTGCAGTGGTTTGGCCACAACATCGCTTCCATCGGGATTTTTCTTGTGCTTGATTACTGGCACGTTTGGGGAGAGATCAACAGAATTTTCTTGGCTCCAGCGGTCTGCAAATATTGGCAGCCAATTTTCCGTAAACTTGAGGTTAGGAGGAAAAGCAGGATGAATGAAATCATGGGCGCTTCTGACAAATTGATCCGGTGTTATCGGAGTATAGTTGCTCGTCCCTGCGACGTTGAAGTGAAAATAATCCTCAAGTTTTCCTTTGCCTGCAAGGGCATCTTCAATCTCATCTAAGTTTTCAGCAACATAAGGTTTTGGGCTAAATATTCTTTCAAAGACAGCAGCAAGATGCGGGTATTTGGTATAAGGATGCGTCCTAGGTTCTTCGGCAAATTGCCTGACCGCAAGCTTTTGCTGCACTTGCTGCTCAGCTTCAGTTTGCACGCGCACTTGCGTTTTGGCTGTAGCAGAGCTCTCTTTGCGCACCTCGTCGGCAAAGAAAGCCTTAAAGTGCTCCTTACTCTCTTTTGAGGCAAAATCGTATTCTTTGCGCTGTAAAGTTGCGTGTGCTGTAGAGAGGTCGTCGGGATTAGCTTTGCATAGGGCAAGCAGGTCGTCGCGCTGGCGCTGCAACTGGACGAGAGGGTCTTCTTTTTCATCGGCTCTTTTAAATTCATCCTTGGAGCTATTTCCAATCTTAGTCACAAAAAATTGACGGTATTTAGTGAGCAATTTTTCCTCATCTTCGGGCGATGCCGATAGCATTTTATTGCGGATGTCATCGCGTACGATATCTTCAAGCTCGTCTTTAGCTTTACGTAGATCATTTTCGGCTTCCGAAATCCCTTTTTCTTTAACGGCATTAATTAAAATGCCCTCAAATCCGACGGCGCCTTGTTCATTTTTGGAGAAGTGTTTCTCCTGCCAACCAGCCACAAGCAAATAAGCCAATTGATGCTGCCCCAATCCCCTCAGGCGCCAGACCGTTTGCAGAAGATCATCTAAAGACATCTTTTCGGCAATGCTAAAAACACCATTAGCATAGTAGTGCTGAGGCACATCGGCGCCTCTGGCGTAGCGAGCGGCAAGCCACGTGGCTCTATCGTGCCTAGCGACATCGCTTTCCCTAAGTGGAACGATTTTTCCGTCGGCAGTTTTTACGACGGGAACGCCTTCGGCGTTATAATATGCCTTGGCTTTAACTTGAGGTAATAAGTCGACAACTTTTTCATCGGAGCAGCCTTGGACAATCCCTCCGGCGTCGCCAATGAGGTCAAAATCCTTCAATTGATTAAGAAAATGCTGCACGCGCTCTTCAGTATTCAAGGCTGTAATTTGTTCAGATGCATCTTGAGGCTTAAAGGAGAGAACAAGGCCATTGGGGTTGCCCTCTTTGATGAGGCGGCGATTATTGCGAAGAAGCAAAAATAATGTCCTAGTGTCGGTGCCGGCATCGCGGGCGCGGTCGATTGTTTTTTGGTTGCAGCGGTGGAAAATATAAGGATTGAGCGTGCCTGAGAATCCTCCAAAGGAGGAGAACATCGAAACAAATTGCTGCGAGTTTTGTTCGATGAGTTCGCCATAGAGGCTGGGCTTGTTTAAGAGGTGCTCCTTCAAGAAGGAGAAGAGCTTTTGCTCATCATTTTTGAGGATCTTTGACAAAGCCTCGCAATCGGCAAGGCGAGGTTCGCCCTGGTTATTTTTTTTCAAATCCTGCAGGGATTTTCCAAAGATATGGGCGAAAGTTTGCGCCGCCGCCGTCTCTCCATAGGGGACTTTTTCCTTATCTGCTTGCGCCAAAGCATTTTGATGCCAAAACTTAAGGATACTTTGCAGTTTTTCAGGGGCGACGCCCATGTGGAGATAATCTTGTAAAATGAAGCATAGGTTTTCTAAGCGATGGCCGAACTGCGAGCCCTCTTTGGGGACATCCTTTTCTTCCGTCGGTGTTGTCGTTTCCATATCTTTGGAACGAATGTAATCTTTGGAATAGGTCCCAGCTAAAGTCGTAGAGAGAATTTCAGAAAGGAGGCCCCGCAGCGTTTGAATCGCATTATCCTTATCGGGATATTTAGCTAAAAAGTCGGCAATAAGAGGAAAGTCTGTTTCCCCTTTTTTGCAGAGCAGGTATTCAATAAAATCATTTTGATGGGCTTGGATGAAATTCTTTTGGATTGCATCTGTGGCGATAAGGGCCAAACCCTGTTCTGATGAGACAAAATGCGTGGCGACGGCGCGTCGTTCGACTTCCTGTTCTTTTTCAGTTAAATTGCCCTGATTGTTTTCATGCAAGCCCACTTTTGGAGACTTCAATAGCTGAGTATAGACTTCAATGGTGATGGCGAGCTCCTCAGGATTAAATTTTTGTGCAGGTCCGGTAGGGAAGATCGTTTTTTCCTTAGGATTCATTAGGTGGTCAACTTCATCTGCCGTCACCCTTCCCTTATCTTTTAAAAGCTTGCGCACTTTTTTAAGTTCTGACAGGGCTTGTTCTATCTCCTCTTTTTTGGATCCAGTCGCAGTTGCTTTAGCATTTAATAATTCTGTATAGCTTGCCTCCAAGCATTGAAAGCTTTCCCTTGTCGACAAAATATATTGTCTATTTTCGATAGCACCTAAGAGTCGTGAATAAAGGCCGTTTGCTTTCTTTAAACTCTCGGCCAGAGGATAGCGCTCCCATTCAAATGCAAAGCCATCTTGATTAAGAAGATTTTTACTTTGCCTTAAAAGCTGATCTTTCATCGTACCGTAAAGAGCTTGCGTTGAGATGACAATCGAAAGATGCTCTCCATCGGCGCGCAACAAAGCTACTAGCGGCAAAATCACCGTCGTTTTGCCAGCTCCCATGATGAGCTGTTTAATGCAGTCAGGGTCGTGGACCATTTCGTGGATAACGCTGACTTGTTTTTCACGGAAGAGGATATTGGCTTCATACTCCATGATAAGGAACTCCGGGTGTTTCCATGGATCATAGACGCGCTGAGCTTTTAAGGTTTCGACAAAGATGGGAAGCAGCTCTTCGCGGTTGGAGTCGGATTTTTTCATCTCGCTCATAATGCTTTGAGCGCGATTAACTTGCTGTAGACCCGTTTCTGCAATAAAATACTGCGTCAGCAGCTGATTGAGGCGTTCAAGGTCTGAAGACGTTAAGTTGGCATTGAATTGGGTCAAATCATCCATTTTTTTCTGCAGAAAAAGATGGCGTAGTCGCTGTTTAGATAGGGCTTTACTACCCATGCCTAGCTTTTTGAATTCTTGTTCAAGGTCAGCTCCGGGGATCAGCTCTTTTTTGTTGAGGATCTCATCGATGGCTTGATCAAATTTTTGCGATTGAGCCAAAAGAACCTCTTGTTTTGAGGCTAAGGCATTTTCTATCGAGGCAAGCTCAGTTTTAGAATCCTTCTTCCAAGTGTAGGTTTTATAATCATAGGTATTTAAGAAGCTGTCGTAATCCTCCAGAAGATCTTTGCAGACGCGTTTGGAGATGTTTGTGTGATTGGGATTATTGTCTGCGACGCGCTCTAAGATGCTTTTGAATTCGGCGCCGATGCTTTTTCTCTCTTCTACGCTATCGGCATCTTTAGTCTCAAAGGAGCGATCGATCTCTTCCGGCGAAAATAGCGTCGGAGTAGCTTTTATTTCGAGCTTGCCTGTTCCGACAGCTGGTTTAGTTATATGACCCGATGCGATGCTTTTTGCTGCAAGATCGGCGTCGGCTGAAATGAGATGGGCTTGGCAGCACTCAGGATGTTGCTCAAATAGTCTTTGGGAGGCATCGGCGCAAGCCTCTAAAAGCTTTTGAATCTCTTCGATTGAGGCCGAAGGTAGATCAAGAGCAGCGAGTGCTTGAAATTCTTTAGGAAGCTCTTCAGCATTATTTAAGTCCATAGCAGCTTCCAGATAACTGCGGAGAGTTTCGACATAGTCGTCTTCGGGAAGAGAGCGCAGCCAGGTGCGCAATTCGGAGAAATCCGATTTTTTTTGGATGTTCTCCTGGCGGACTTTATGGAAGGAAGAAAGCTTCTGGGCGACCTCTTTTAAGGCAAGCTCTTGGGTAGACAGCGTTGTCTTGCGCATCACTTCATGGACTTTTGCAGCAGCGGCATTGCTTTTTGGGGATAGTACTTTGACTTTCTTGTTGGCAAGAGAGTCGATAGCAGGGGTAGAATCGGTCCAAAGCAGATCTTTGCGGTTTTGCAAGACTTTATAGAGGGGATTATCTTTGTTTTTATCGATTTTTTCAGGAACGCGACCCTCGCAATCGCGCCAAATATTTTTTTCATCTGCTGAGGATAGCAATAGCGCTTCGGGAATATTGCCAAGGCGCTCTTTTCCCACTTCTTTAAGGTAGTTTTCATAGTGTTGTACCACAGATCCCGAAGAAACAGGGTTATTAGGCTGGCTTTCTTTATTGACTTTATCAAGGTGCAGAAGAAAAGCGCTGAAGCGCGCATCGCTTGTTGCTTGTTTTTCTGCAAAGGAACCAAGGCTTTCAAAAGCCGCTTTTTCCTCTGGCGAAAAACCATTCTTATTGACGCATTTAGAAAGTTGCTCCATGGCACGGCTAAATTGATTCGTGCGCAAATAAAGCTCTGCAAGATATAGGTGAGGGGTTGCGCCCTGTTTGCGGTGGGCTGGGTCGGGGTTAAGTTGTGTGCCAAGTTGATCCGTCGCCAAGACAAAGAGGGTGGATGGACTTGACCGGTTAAATGAAAGCGGCGCTTTTAAGAAATTGCCATTGGGAGTGCCGAATAAATGATTCCACACTTTTTTTAGCAGATTGCCAAAGCTATTGGGAATATATTCTTCCAGATCGCCAGGCAAAACAGGCCGGGCGGCAAGCAGCACTTTTTTTTCGCCAAGGGAGTTTTCCAAGATGAGGGCATTGCGTAAGTTGCCTAAGGCAGGCAGATCTTTGCTAGTGCTAAGGTGATAGCCTTCTAGACCCGCTTTTCCGCAATTCCATTGCTTGGTTTTTTCATCATAATGGAACTCCAAGTTGTGTTCAGTGAACTCCACAACTGCAGGAACGTTGTTTTTTCCCCAGACTAAGATATTTTGCGGATGGGAAAATTGCCTAAAAATGTTCCATTCCGGCAATTTATTCTTCCAAACATTCAGCAATTGCAGATCCTTGGAAGGGCTGCTTGAACGAATATCGCGCACAGCTTCTGCCGTTTGCGTCTTCTTCTCAGAAGCAAGCTTTAAGACAAAAGCAGGCTCTCGCTTGTTATCTAAGGCGAGGATCTGTGAGCGGTCTTGGGTATTGACCCACCAAGTTTTTTCCACTAATGCCTTCGGAATAAAAAGATCCAAGCGCTTTTTTAAACTTTGCAAGAGAGTGCGGATCACCGTTTTTACGCCCGGTTTTTCTCCAGAGCTCTTGAAGGCATCTTGGGCAATTTGACTGAAGGAATCTTCGATTTTTTGAGGGTCTCTATGAGTGTATTGATACCAGGCTGTGTTCCCATCGATTGTTTCTTCTCTTTGTAAAACAAGTTCCCCTTGGGTAGGAGTAAGCGCACGGTATTGTTTGCCATCTGCAGAAAATTGGTAGCACAAAAACCCTTGGCTGTTGCCTTTTTCGGGTGGAACCATGACAATCTCAGCTAGCGGGGAAAAGTTTTCTGCAAAGCAGCGCCGGAAGGCGGGATTTAACTTGATTGCTGCTGGAATAAAAGCTGTTGCCTTGCCATTTTTGAAGATGATGCCTTTTTCAAGCTCCACTTGAAATTCCCCATTCGATAAAAGAGGAAATTCACCGCTCCACTCCTTGCTGTCTACTTTTGCATGGTAGCACTCAGAGATGACTTCAGATAATGCTTGATTGCGAAAGGGTATGTCGCTTTTTAAACGCTCTCTAAGCTTGGGCATCCACGAGCTGATTGTTCTCTCGACTTGGTGTTCGCGAAGAGGATGATATCCCTTTGGATCGCTTTCGATAATCGAATGGATCAACCAAGATTTGCAAAGATCGCGCTCTTGCGGCTCGGACAAGTTTTTGCTATGTAGAAGAAGGCACGTGAGATATCCATACACCTGACGCCGATCATCTAGAGCATTTTCAGGAACTTTGTCTAATAAACCTCTAAGGTAGCTTTCATAGTCCTTATTGAGGTTCGGAGTATGAGGGTCCCAGGAGGCGATGTGGGATTTGATGTGTGAGGCGAGATAAGCTAAGTTGGCAGCAGCAGCGAAATTCTGTTCGTTTTCAAAAAGAGAGATATGATGATCGAAAAACTCTTGCAGATAGGGCATAAAATAGGGATTTTTTAACTCTTCTTTGATGGCTAAAAACTCCGTGGAGCAGCCTTCACCCTTCAATTCCGAAAGCTGATCCTGGACATTCGAAAGTTTAAACAGCCTGCCAAAGACTAAACGTCTTAAATCTTCTTGATGTTGCGGGTCGGCTAGCAAATTGCGATTTTCCCAATAATAGCCTAGGGTTTCGCTAAGTTTAGTCCAATTGGTCACATTAATTAAAAGGCGATCTCTAGAGGCTTCTTCGGGGATATCGGCAAGACGGGTCGGCCGCTTGTCATAGGTTTCACCTTTCACATGTTGCGATAAGGTCGATTCAGATGAATAACCACCATCAGAGAGGCCTTTTTTTAAGAGAGGCTCGCGGATGGGTGTGAATGAGGAGTAATCTTGCTCGCCGTTGTCAATAGCTTTATCGGCTCCCGTAAGTCTGAATGCAAGAGAGTCTATTTCTTTTAAGCTAGAGTCGTTTTTTTGTTTTAGATAGGGCCTCGTGCCGTCCCAATGATAGGATGCCAATTCCTCTTGATATTGATAGTTATTCAGACTCAAAAAGAGCATGTGTCCAAAAAGTAAAGAAGCTTCTCTGAAATGGACAACTGCCTTAGGCAGAAGATTCTTCTCACCTAAATCAGATTCAATTTCGGCTCGCATCCGCCTTGCGTGAATCTCCGGTTGACTAAGGGGCCCGGAATAATACATGGGTGATTTTAATTTTGATACTTCGGACGAAATTGAGATCGATTTGCCTTTTGTTTCAAGCCACTGTTTTCTTTCTTCTAAATAATCGCCCAATGATTTTTTAGTTTGAGGCTCACCTTTTTCAACTAGTCCAAGAGATATCAATCCAATCCTAGAGTAAAATTGAAGAGAAATCTTGTCCTTAATAACGGTGTAATAGTTTCCGATCCGGTCAGCGCGGTTTCTATCTTCGATGTGCGTCAGGTGGCCCCACGAGAAATCAAGGCTAGATGTAAAGCGATAATCTTGGTAAGTAGGGTCTTCCAGCCTAGCCAGTCGGTCGAAAACAGCGTAAAGGGAACCATAGGCTAAAGGAATTTCTGGGGGAAAGGGTCGGGGCATCCTCTGTTTGACGATGCTTTCAAAAAGGTAGACTTGCAGCTTATTGAGGGCTTCGCTGCAGGCAGCGCGCTCGGCAGGATCCACTTTACTCCAAAAGTCATTTTTGTCGTCGGGATTTTGCGGAATTTCTAAATTGAGGTAGACCTTTAGCACATGGGAAGATAGCTTTGCATAGTCTTTTTGTTCATACAGCCCTTTGGCATGTTCTAGGGATTGAGCGAGAGTTTGAGAAACACCGGCTGGGCTTTTAAGGCCTTCTAAAGAGGGAGGCTCTAGCCATGAGCTTTTTAAGGCGGCGACATCTTGAATCGTTTGCGCTTGCAGCTCCTTGGGAAGGGCATAGAGCTTGCTATCAGCTGTTAAAGTCACTTGCGGAAAAGCCATTGGCGATTTCCCTCTTAGGTCCATTTGCCAGCGGGCATTGCGTTCTTTTTCAATTTCAGCCAATTTTTTTTCGAGCTTTTGCATGACAGGAGCAATCTGCTTAACTTCGTCGGCACTTAAGACATTGTCGTTAAGAAGCTTGCTGATCGTGCGAGAAATTTTCTGCATGCCATCTTTCAAGAGAATGTAGTTGGTTTCATTGTCTTTTAAGTTGAATTTAACAGTGTCGTAAAAGCGGGAAATGGCTGCTAGGCGCAGGCGCAATTTTAGGCGCTTAAGTTCAGGGCCTGAATCAAAGATGCCTAAGAATGCCGTCAGAGGCTTAGCTAAGGTATTGTTTTTGGAAAGAGTGATGTAGTCTTCAGGAAGCGGGGAAGCAGCTTTGCGTTTGGCGGCAAGGGGTCCTTCTAGCAACCCTTTTTGCCACGCTTCGTCGGCCTTAGGTTCCTTTTTTCCCTCTAATTCTTCAAGGCTTGGAAAAAGGTTTTGCTGAATCTCAAACTGTGTTTTTAGCTCATCTAAGGAAAGGTTTTCGAAGGTAATCGCGCGTTCTTGTTTGATGTGCCGATCTGTCGCTAGGCTATGGCTAAGGGAATTATGCGGGTCTGCATTGATGATTTGCAAGGTATAGCTGTCGTTTTTGCGGGAGATGCGCATCAGGGAGTTGCTCAATTGATCTTCAAAAAAAAGGGGAAGAAGAATCGCGTCTTCATTTTTAAGGGAGGCAACCGATTTCCATTCTTTGGCCAGTTGGTCTTGGCCTGATTTTTTGATATTTTGCAGCTCTTTTTCAAGTTTTTTTTGATTAGATTTATTTGAGTGTCGGGAGTCATCTTTTATGCGCATTAAGGCCGCTTTTACAGATTCATAGTGAGGGGTGAGTTTTTCCCAAGCTTGACTAAATTTTTCACACGCTTCTAAAGATGTTTTGATTTGCTTTTCTGCAGCTCCAAATCCGCGGCCTTCTTGGGCGACGATTTCACGAAAGGCTTTAAGCCTTTCGGATTGTTTTAACTCAAAGATGTCTGGGGTCTTGGCCGTATAAGTATGATTGAGCAGCAAGGTAAATAGCTTTTGCTTTTTAAATTGCTCAGCTCCACTTGGGCCAAAAAGCAAGTTGGCGCTCCAGGAGAAAAAATGGATGAGTTTGTGAAAAGGGGAGCTAAAAGGGGTGCGTTTTAAGCTTCCTTTTGCAGAGAAGGAAAGCGGTTCTTTCAGTTTCACTTGGGGGTGATGGGTAGATTTCATTGCGGTGGCTGTTTCTGCAACATCCAAAGTTTCAACGAGTTTTGATCCTACAAATAGATGCACCTTGTGATGATCTTCAGTCACCTCTAATTTCGAAATTTTGCCAAAAGGAATGGCAGCTTGGCCTTTGGTTTGGCAATATTCTTCAAGAGCGCTGTTGACGAGGGATTCAATTTCAGCTTTTTCTTGAGGCTTAATGACTTGTGCTTTTCCTTTTTTGGCAAGCGGCTCAGGTTTAGAGTCGACTTCTACACGAAAAGATTGCTCTTTCCCCGCAGAATCTTGATAAGTTCCAATTAAGCGCAGCATAATTTACCCAAACAAATAATAACTTAAATAATATTATAACATTATTATAATATTTATTTATTAATTTGTTTCTTTTTGTTGAAAAGTAAACTAATTGTCAAAAGTCATGGACGTGCTGGACTGCAGTGGACGGGCTGGACGATATGGACTATGCGTATAAGGGATAGACAATTCCTAGATAGCTTCCATCCTGTCCACTGCAGTCCAGCACGTCCATTTTGTCCACGCCTTTTCTAAAAGATATACAGAAATTTTAGAGAACCTGTAAAAAGGGGGATCATTCTTAAAGAAAAAAAGATGACAAAGTTATTATTTCATTTATGGTTTCTTTTATTTTTTTTGCAGATCTCATGGACCCATGAGGAGCATTTGCAGATTAAAGGCTCTGACAGCTTGATCAACGTCGTTCAGAGGTTAGCTGAAGATTATATGAGCGGTCACCCCGGAAGAATTATCGTGGTAACAGGGGGCGGAACAGGAGCAGGCATTGCTGCCTTGATCAATGGCACTTGCGACATTGCCAATTCCTCGCGATTCATCACACAAGAGGAGCTTACAACAGCTAAAAAAGAGGATGTTTCTATCCATGGAGTGGCTTTGGCTTTAGACGGCTTATGCATCATCGTCAATCGCAAAAATAGGGTAACAGAACTGACTTTAGATCAGGTGGGGGCTATCTTTCGCGGTGAGATCCGCAACTGGAAAGAGCTCGGTGGGGAGAATCTTCCAATCACCCTTTATGGGCGCCAATCTAATTCAGGAGCCTTTAATTATCTGAGAGAGATGGTATTAAAAGGAGAATATGCCAAGAAGATGCTTAGCATGCACAGCGACACTCAGATCATTGAGAGCCTCAGGCATGACCGTGGGGGCATTGGCTATTGCAGCAGCGCTTTTGTGCAGGGCGGCAAAGAAGTTGCCGTTGTTAACATCGCAGCACAAAAAGGAGAGTCTTATATCACACCTTTAGATCCTCAAAATATCATCACCGGCAAATATCCTTTATCGCGTCCTTTGCTGCAATATTATCGCATTGAAAAGAATATTAATGTCAAAGACTTTATCGATTATGAGTTGAGTTCTGTTGGACAAATGACTTTTTTCGATTTTGGATTTATTCCGGTGCCAAAAAATTATCAGATGCCCCTTAACTAAACTGAGAAGCATGAAGATCAAAGAACATATTGCCCACGCTCTTTTTTTTATGTGCAGCCTGGTTGTGATCTTGACGCTTTTTGGCATTTTTCTGCTTTTAATTGTCAAAGCCATTCCCGCCTTCCAAGCTGAATCTTTGATGCAATTTTTATTTACAACAGACTGGAACCCGGATGCCTATGGGCAAAAGTCCTACGGGATCTTAGCGATGCTAATCAGCAGCCTGATGGTGACATTTGGATCTTTAGTCTTAGCCCTTGCCATTGGCTTAGGATGTGCCGCCTATTTGACAGAAGTGGCGTCGACAGCAATGCGTGAGATTATTAAGCCCATCACCGAGCTATTAGCAGGCATCCCTTCAGTGGTACTGGGTTTTTTAGGGATTGTAGTTATTGGCCCTGCGATTGCCTATCTCTTCGGCACCACGCATGGCTTAAATCTTCTCAATGGAACAATTCTATTAACAGTGATGATATTGCCAACGATTATTAGCTTGTCTGAAGATGCCTTAAGAAGCGTGCCCCCCTCTCATGTGCAAGCATCGTTAGCTTTGGGAGCGACGCCTTGGCAGACGCTTATCCATGTGAAAATCCCCTCTGCTTTTTCAGGCATCATCGCAGCCAGTTTCATCGCTATGGGACGCGCCATCGGAGAAACCATGGCGGTTCTGATGGCCGCCGGCGGCGCTCTCGCCATGCCGACAAGTTATTTGGATCCGGGCAGGCCGCTTCCGGCGACGATTGGCATGGAACTTGGCGAAGTCGCTTATGGGACAACGCATTACTATTTTCTTTTTGCTTTGGGCCTTGTGTTATTTTTGATCACCTTTGGATTTAACATTATCGCAGAAATTTTTTTGCATAAACATCGTTTGCTGGTGAAAAAATGAGAAGATGGCGGCTTGGCGAAAAATTGGGATATGCGTTTTTGTCTCTTTCGATGCTGATCGTCATGTGTCTCTTTCTTGGAGTTTTAGGCTTTATCGTGGCTAAAGGGATTGAAGCAATGAGTTTATCTTTTTTGATCGAGATGCCAAAGAGCGGCATGCTGCAAGGAGGCATCCTGCCAGCGATTGTGGGCACTTTTTTGATTTCACTTATCACAGCCATCGTCGCCATACCGCTCGGGCTTGGCTGCGCCATTTATTTACATGAATATGCCTATCAAGGGCTTTTAAATCGATGGATTCGCACCTCGGTGCGCAACTTAGCAGGCGTTCCCTCCATCATCTATGGCTTGTTTGGACTTGCTTTATTTGTAGAGATGCTGGACTTTGGAGCAAGCTTATTATCTTCAGGTTTAACCCTTGGACTCTTGACGCTGCCTTGGACGATTACAACGAGCGATGAAGCTTTAAAAAACGTTCCGCAAATCTACCGTGAAGGCGGTTATGCCTTGGGCGGAAGAAAATGGCAGGTCATCCGCACGATTGTTTTGCCGCATGCTCTCCCGGGCATTATGACAGGATCTATCTTGGGATTGGCACGGGCTGCCGGAGAAACTGCTGCGATCTTATTTACCGGCGTAGCTTTTTATTTGCCCTATCTGCCCGATTCGATCTTTAGTCAGTTCATGGCCTTGCCCTATCATCTCTATGTGATGGCGACGCAGTATCCGCTTACAGCAAAGATTGAGCCTATTACTTATGCAACAGCGCTTGTTTTAATCGCTTTAATACTTACAATGAATCTTTTAGGAATTATCATCCGCTACCGCATGAGACACAAAGAGCATGAATAACCAAGAACCTTCTAATAATAAAATGGAAGTTTTAGAGCTTTCTGTAGTTTATGGAGCTACGAAAGCGCTTAAAGATATTTCGATGGGTTTTCCCATTAATAAAGTCACAGGCTTAATCGGTCCTTCAGGGTGCGGCAAATCCTCATTTTTACGCTGTTTAAACCGGATGAATGATCTGATTCCCAATGCGAAGGTGACAGGAAGAGTTTTACTGGATGATAAAGACATTTATGATGCCAGCATCGATGTCGCCGATTTAAGGCGCAACATTGGAATGATTTTTCAAAAATCAAATCCTTTTCCTAAGACTGTTTTTGAAAATGTCGCCTATGGCATCCGTCTAAAGGGTATTAGAAATAAGCAGGAGATCACTGCCAAAGTCGAAGAGAGCTTGAAAAAGGCGGCTTTGTGGGAGCAAGTTAAAGATCGGCTGCATCACAGTGCTTTTGATCTATCAGGAGGTCAGCAGCAAAGGCTTTGCATCGCTAGAGCCTTAGCCGTCGAACCGCATGTTCTTTTGATGGATGAGCCGGCGTCGGCTTTAGATCCCGGGGCCACCGTTAAGATCGAAGACCTCATTCTGCACTTAAAAGAAAGTTATACCATCATTATCGTCACGCACAATATGCTGCAAGCTACGCGCATATGCGATTACACAGGCTTTTTCATGCAGGGAGAGCTTGTGGAATACGACAAGACCTCTAACATTTTCGGCCAACCCTCCAATCCTTTGACAAAGGATTACATCAGCGGCAAGTTCGGCTGAATTTTTTCTAAATTGCCCTGAAGTAAATAGAATAATTCTTTCGTATATAAAGGGGAAATGCTATTCTTTACGAGGTGTTATCTTATTGTTTTTTCGTTACGAAGTTGGTAGTTTTTTTAATATTTTATCTATATTAATATATACAAATTATATGTCTTCGATAAAACAAGATGTTTTTTCAGCACAGGCTCTTATTAATGCTTTTTATCAAAGGATTAACGCCTTTGAGAGTAACACGCAGCTAGAAAATATTTATGGGCAGATCGGAGACGTAGATACTTTATTAAAAATAAAGAATTCAATTTCGCATAAGATTAGAACAATTTTGGATGCAAAAAATTTATCTGGCGAAATTGCAATATCTATCCAAGAACTTGGCAAGTCATGGCAAAAATTGGAGTGCTTGCTATCAAAAGAACAAAAAGTCGATGAAACCTTTAAAATTAGAATCCATTCACTAAAAGATAATATTGTTTCTACTCATCAGAAGGTAAGCTGCGCTGCCAAAGAAAAAATAGAGAAAACAGTCAATGATAGCGGTTATGAGATCGAGCTGACTGGAAAAGAGCAGCTAAAAAGATACCTATCTTTTACAAAAAAAAGAGCAGAAGGAATCCAAAAGTTAGCTACAAGGCAGCGCAAAACTATTCGTTTGTTACAGAAAACATTTTTTAGCATTAGGCAACAGGCTTATGGAAAAAATGTTTTTGAAAAAGCAAAAACTCTTGATTGGGCCATAACCAACGCTCAGCAGATGTGCCGTTTGATGCTTTTGGAATTGTCTAAACAAAAGAACCCTCGCGAAAATCTACCTGAGTGTTTCGATGACTATGTAAAAAAAAATGAAGATAAATTCTCAGCTTTTTTGATCTTATTATCACAATCAAACTCCGATTTCGCTGAAAAACTTCTCCTTGAATCAGAGCCGGATCTGAGCGACGACGAAAAAAAACTCCAACAAGATCTCAATGAGCTTGTTTCTTCGATAAAGACCACGTATAAAAAAGGCACTTGCAAGCCCTATGATGTGCTCGATGCACAAGATTTTGTAGATATGAGCCTGTTGCTAAAACCTCTTGTTAGTAATACGATTCCCTTAGACCGAAATGGAGTTAACTTTTTAATTCAAGAGAAGCAAATAGGCCATGCCTTCATCTATGCTTTAAAAATTCCCGATGATACCGCTAGGGAAATGGCGATAAAGGCATTAATCACTTATATACCTCAGCATGTATTAGACTTTGAACTTACTGAAGATCAGTTTGATAAGGTTTCAATTCTTTTAAAGTCATTTAATAAAGGCGAAGAAAAGGATGTTTTGTTGGCTTTTGTAGGTAAAGCTTATGCTGCTTTAGGGAAAACGGATCAATTGTTGAGCTTAAAAAATGAATTTTTTAAAGAATCAAAATATTTTTCTATGCTCAAAAAGCACTTGTGGCATAGTACTGCAAAGAATGGAAAAATCGATGAGGCTTTAATCTATGTGCTAAATTTACCCGAAAAGTGGGTAAATGCCATTGTGAGTTCTTTTATTAATAGATGGCGTTTCGAGTCTGAAACGATAATATCCCTTAATAATATTGATCTTATTTTAGATGCCATTGGTAGCAATGGTTATAAGCTTGGAGATAATAAAAAGCGGCTTTTAACTCTTTTTACAGTCGAACTTGGCCTTTTAGGGGATTGTGATAAGATTCTAACTCTAAAGAAAAAACTAGCAAATAAAGATGAATATTATCAGATGTTGTTGGAAGCTGTAGAAAAAATTTCAGAGAAAAGCATCGATAAGGCCATCACTCTTATAAATCACATACCCCATCGGTTTTATTCTAGTTGTTTTTTTAATGGTTTTTTTAATAATTTAATTAAAAGTGATCCACATCTAATAAAATATCAAAATGAAGCAAAAAAATTCGCTTTAATAGAAGAAAAAATCGATTCAGAACAAGCCGTGAATTATTCCTGTGATAAATGGATTAAAATCGCTCAGGCATTAACGACTACAAATCCAAAGTATGCTCTAGAACTATTAAAAAAAGTTAAAGATAAGACCCCAAAATTAAAGCCTTATTTCATCGCTTCTTTAATATCAACCGCATCTTTGCTGGATCTAGAGTTTGCGGTTAAGATCGCAAGGGAACATCAAGTTCATTATCAAGTCAAGTGTGCTGTTCTGCATGTCATAAAAAATGGGCATGCAACCCATCCGCTGTTAATTCAGCCTTTAATTGAAGAGATGGAAAAATATGCAAACTCTTGCAGTGAAAAAGTCCATTCAATCAATATTTACACCATTCTAGCCGAAATATTTTTTCGAAAAAATCCTCCTCTTGCAGAAAAATATTTAACACTTATTAGAGAAAAAAACGCCAGCGCATATGCAGGTGCTCTTGTTTACATTGCGATGAAATTAGCGAAAAAAAACTTTGAAGAGTTGAAAGCTTTTTTACCACGCGTCATTAGTGGAATTCGTGAGAGGCATTCAGATGATGATTTATATGATACTGCAAAAATAGCCCTTCTTAACATGTATTTGGCCGAGGGCTTCAGCACATTTTCTCCTGCTTATGACGATATGTTGCATCGGTTATCAAATAATAAAATGCTTCCTGAATATAGTTATGGGTATCGTTTCCATTACCCTTCTGAAAAGGCTGACTCCGTTTTTTTAGCACACATCGCTTCTTATGTAGCGGAACAAGACCCCGAAAGAGCGCAAGAGGTTGCAGCGTTTATTCCGGATCACGCTATTAAAAATGCTTTTTCGGATCAATTGAGAGAAGAGCCTATTGAAAAGACCTCTACTGCTGCTGCAATTGAAGATGAGGATGCTGTCGAGTTAGAAGATTTAGAACAAATTAAAACTGAGACTCAGCCCCATCTACAAAGTACCCAAGAAAGTCAACCTCTGATGCCTCAGGTGAACCTTTTAAGAAAGAACGGAGACTCAGTTTCGCTAGTTAGTTCTAAAGATTCAGTCGAATTTCCGGAACATGCGCAATTTTTAGTTACACCACCTCAAATGGTTCCAAGTACACAAACAAAGCAATCCCAACCTTTAAATTTAAAAGAAAGCCTTCAAGGAATTCAAGAAAGCTTTGAAAATGTTGTCAAGAGTACCGATAAGGAAATGCAAAAGACTTGGCGCGGCAAGCTTGCTAATCGCATCAATAGCCTTCTAAGAAGGCTAAAACTGGATAAATATTTCAAAGTTAATTTTACTAGTCCATTTAAGAGTAAAATAGCCGTTGAAGTCGCTGGAATTTCTCGTTCTATCATCGTTGAGTATTTTAAATCGGCAGAAAACCTGAAGAAATTATCAGAAGAGGATAAAAACCAAATAACAGCGCTTTACAAGCGTCTTTCCGAAAACGTCAAAACAAAAAAGCAGAGACGACAAATTGCAGCTTATCAAAAAGATGTCAATGCTCATCTTGCATAATTCATTTCCTTGCCCATGCCCTTGTCTATGCCCTTGCCTAAATCTTCGAATCCTTTTTTAGCTTTCATACACCTTAAACTAAAAAAAGAGGAACTGCTACCGCACATACGCGTTAAGC
>JABDEI010000029.1 GCA_013287145.1 Chlamydiota bacterium | reverse complement strand
ATAAAAGGCGAAATTGGAATCATTTGGATTGATGTATTTGGTTAGCTCAGAAAGATCGGAGATTTTTTCACCAAAAATATTTTGCAGTATTGTTGATGGATCTATTGCGTCTTTTTGTGGATCAGGTTCAAGTGAATATCTATCTGTTGGTGTGTTTGATGGTGTAAGCCATGTGATGGGATATAAGCTGCTGTCTGTCGTATATTTAGAACTTAAATTTATCTCATGTCTTTTGTTATCTAATGACAATCTTGTAGGGGATTTATCTTCGGCTGTAGTATCTTTTCTTTTCATAGTAGGCGATTCTGATGGGCTGCTGTCGCTGCGCGGTTTACACCCCGGCAATTGATCTGCAGATGCATAGTTTAGCTCTTTTTTAGGGAGTTTTTTTATTGCAGGGAGAGTAGATGCCTCAAAATTTTTTCTCCTTAGTGAGGATATCCTTAGCGGGGATAGGCTGATCTATCGGCGGTAATATCTCAGCGGAGATAGATTGAACGACTGAAGTAGAATCTTCTAGCGATTTTTTAAAAGGTCTTCTTTCAGAATAGCTTCGACCCATAGTTTTTGGGGAGGTATTAATACTTGGAATAGTTTGATTATTCTCATCCCTCTTACTCAGTGCAAATTCAACTTTTGAACTCATAAAATGCTCCTTAAATTGCTCGAATGCTTAGAAAAGTCCTTGAGAACAGAATAAAATTTGAAAGTTTATTCAATATTCGAAAATTCCGTAACAAGGATACTTTTATTATTTTTGACGCATTTTTTTACAACCTTTTTCCGAATATACCAAAACTAAATTTTGAATGTTTTTTGATATAAATTTAGTTTGAAGAAATCATTCATCACATAATCTTGCCTCCTGTTCATCTTTCTGTTATCATAGTCTCTTTATTAAACTGAAAAGAGATCTTTATGACGAAGTATTGCGAATCTATTTTTAAAACAAAGCGATTTCCCACACGCGAAGTGATGGTTGGCAACGTAGGCGTGGGTGGTAAAAATCCCGTTCGTATTCAGTCGATGACGACTTCAAGCACACGCGATATTGAAGCTACCATCGAGCAAGTGATTCGCTTAGCTGACGCCGGCTGTGAAATTGCGCGCGTCACCGTGCAGGGGATGAAAGAAGCCGATGCTTGTGAACACATTAAAAATGGCCTTATTATGCGCGGCTACACTATTCCTCTCGTTGCAGACATCCACTTTTTTCCTCCGGCAGCGATGAAGGTTGTCGACTTTGTTGATAAGGTTAGAGTCAATCCAGGCAACTATGTCGATAAGCGCGCTAGCTTTAAAGTGATCGAATACGACGATGAATCTTACGCCAAAGAGATCGAAAGAATTGAAGAAAAGTTTTCCTTGCTTGTAGAAAAGTGCAAGAAGTTAAAGCGCGCTATGCGCATCGGCACCAATCATGGCTCTCTTTCCGATCGCATCATGAATCGCTATGGAGACACCCCTCAGGGCATGGTCGAGTCGGCTCTTGAATTTGCGCGCATCTGCAGAAAATATAACTACCATGACTTTACGTTTTCGATGAAATCCTCTAACCCTCAGGTGATGATTCAAGCTTATCGCTTATTGCAAGCTGAAATGATTAAGCTGAATTGGGATTATCCACTTCACCTTGGCGTGACCGAAGCCGGAGAAGGCGAAGATGGAAGAATAAAATCCGCCATGGGAATCGGTTCACTGCTCTTAGATGGCATTGGCGACACCATCCGCGTGTCGCTAACAGAAGATCCTTGGTATGAAATCGAACCTTGCCAGAGACTCGTGCGCTTTGCTGAAGAATATGAAAAGAAAAATGGCGTTGAGCCCTTTGTGGAATCATTTCGCAACATCGAAACCATTCAAAGAAGGCATGTATCATTTCCTTCTAATGTGCCTTTGCATCGCGATGGAAGTGTGGTCGTGAGCGTCAATGAAGAGCAGATTGGCGATTCCTCCTTTTACAAGACATTAGGAGCTGACATCCAATTTGGCCGTCCGAAACTAAAACGCGCTACAGCCGATAATATCTTCATTCAAGGCAAGCCTCAGGATAAAGCCAAAGCTCAAGCCATTGCTCATCTGCAAGATGTGGGTGTTGGTGTTATTTCAATGGATGCTTTTGATAAAGCCACGCAGTTGTTGACGTTGCAGGAGTGGTCTACGAGAACTAAAACTAACCGTTTTGCTGTTAAATTAGGCAGCGCAACGGCAAATCCTATTGCCGTGCGCATTCGCGCTGAAACCCCTGCTCAATGGCAAATTCTTGAAGAAGCTCAGCCAGGTTTGATTTTCTTAAGTCCAACCGAAAATCGTTTGCAGTACTCTCGACACTTTTTTGAGTGGCTGCAGCAAAGAAAAATCGAGATTCCTGTGATCTTAAATTTTCATTACACATGTGCAAAAGAAGATTTAATCATACAGTCTGCAGCGGAATGCGGAGCCCTTTTTTGCGACGGCTTAGGCGATGGTATTTGGCTCGAAGGCTCTTATGACGTCGATTTCTTACGCAATCTTAGCTTCGGCATCTTGCAGGCGGCTAGAATGCGTACTTTTAAAACTGATTTCATCTCCTGCCCAAGCTGCGGCCGCACCTTATTTGATTTGCAAGATGTCAGCAAACGCATCAGATCGCGGACAGCGCATTTGCCCGGCGTTAAAATCGCTATCATGGGGTGTATTGTCAATGGCCCAGGAGAGATGGCCGATGCCGACTTTGGCTATGTGGGCTCAAAGCCTGGCATGATCGACCTCTATGTTGGCAAAACGTGTGTCGAACGCGATATTAGCTTCGCTGAAGCCGACGATCGCTTAGTTGAGCTGATTAAATCGCATGGACGCTGGGCGGAGCCGGAAGAGGAAAATGCTAAATGCTAAACGCTAAATGATAAACTGGTAGATAGCAGGAAAGGGTAGTCGGTAGCTAGTAGTCGGTAGCCAGTAGGAAGCCAGAATCCAGATTCTATTCATAAACAGGTTTTTTAAACTCATGAAAACATTTTCTTGCAAGTTCGTAAAAACCAATTGTAGCAATTCTAGCAGCTATCATCACCGCAAAGCTAAGCATTACAATGGGCATCGTACTTGGACCAGGAATTGCTCCTATAACGAGCGCAAGAATTCCGAATCCTAAGGCTGCAAGGGTGATTGCATATGAAGCTACAGCTGCAGCTGTAGCTAAAACTCCACCTGTCAGCCAAGCATACTTTTTCCATTCCTTAACATTTTTGACATCTTGTTGTTTCGATGTGTCCTGAATTGACTGGGCATTGGCTGGGCTGGTCGTGTGAAAATGTTGTCTGCATATTCTAGCCATCTTTTTTGTTTGTTTCCAACCCCCATACAGAAGCGCAGAATCCAACAGCGGCAGTCCGAAAATAAGAGGAGGGCAAACAACAAGTGTTGCGAAAACAAGAAATGGAGGACTTATTAATGTAGCGGTGCCTACTATGCCGGTTAAAGTCCCGAAACCGAGTGTTTTGATGACAGCCTTGAAACGTTGCGTTTTGGATGCATTTAGAGTAGTTTGAACTGTTTCGTTGCAGTTTCGAACGATATTAGGATTTAATGCATACAATGAAACTGACATAAACATCCTCGTTTATTGATTAATAAATTATTATGATTTTGTAAATAAAAGTCAATGTTTATTTTGATGTGTTAATATGAATTTAATTTATTTGTTTAATTTGCTTTTCAAAAAACAAATGTGTGAAGTAAGCTGGGGTCACGTTCGGTATAAACAACTTCGATTGAGGATTTCTAACATGACAAAAATCTACACAAAAACCGGTGACAAAGGCGAGACTTCATTATTTACAGGACAGCGCGTGCCCAAGGACGATCCTTTTATCCACGCCTTAGGAACGGTAGACGAATGCAATTGCGCGATAGGTGCAGCTGTTTCTTTCATGCCTCTTGAGAAAAAATTCTTTAATATTAAAGAACAGCTTGAAACTATACAACATGCTCTCTTTGACTTAGGAGCAGCGCTGGCGACTCCTCGCACGAAGGCAGTCAGCAGCAAACTTGACAAAACGCGCTTTGATCATGAGGCCATCGAATATTTAGAACGCTGGATCGATGAGATGGAATCCCAGCTGGCGCCACTAACTAAATTCATTCTGCCTGGAGGACACCCTTGCGGCGCTATGTTGCATGTGGCTAGAAGCATGTGCCGCCGAGCCGAAAGACTTGTTCTCCCCCTCACGAACCATGCCGATGTCTCTGGCCACGTCTTGGCTTACCTCAACCGCCTCTCCGATTATTTGTTTGTAGCCTCGCGTTACGTTAATTCACTCACAAATACTCCAGAAACAATGTGGGAACAGCATAAGAAAACGCTAAATGCTAAATGATAAATGATGAACTGGTAGATAGCAGGAGACAGGCTACTGACTACCGACTACCTGTTTCCTGCTATCTTTCAGTTTATCATTTAGCATTTAGCGTTTATCGTTCTTTTTCTAGCGTTTATCATTGTTCCTTCTACTCTGGGCATTGAAGGGCGAGTTCGAGTCGAAAATGGCGCAAGGGTTTAGGGTCATGGTTGCGGGAGCGGGTGATTTTTTCTGCGTTTTTTAGGTGATCCCAAGCTTTATCATAATCGAGGCGCACGGCATAAAGAGCCGCTAAATAGTATTCAGCAGCAGGATCTTTTGATTCAAGAGCATGATATTGCTCTAATATTTCAAGAGCCTCCTTGGTGCGATGCAGTTGCAGCCAGGTGACAGCCAGGTTAAAAAGGGCCGCTCTAAAGGTCGGATATTCTTTAAGGGTTTTTTCAAGAGCTTTTCTTTTTTTGATGATTGACTCACGCAATTCATCGACCGGCATGAAGATGGCTTTGATCCCTTCGATGTTGGTTTTACCATTGAGATAATCTTCCGCGATCGTTTCTTTATACACAGCATAGTCTGGAGTGTGATTAGATACTTGTTTTAAGAGCTCTTGGCCTTTTTCAATTTGATCTCCAAAGAGGTAGGAGTAACCCATTAATTCTTTGAGAAGCATGTCATCGGGCAAGTAACGATAAGCTTTTTGATAGGAAGCTAAAGCTTTTTCATACTTCTCTTGCTGCCAATGCACTGAAGCTTGGTTGAAGTGTGCCAAGCCGATGATATCTTTGACATTGCGCTGCTGCAACAAGCGCGTATTAATTCCTAAGTACTCTTCAGACTCTAGGTTAATGCCGCGTGCAGTGGTCTCAATATTAATTATGCGATCGCCATCGCGATAACGCACGTAGATATGGCCGGGGGGAGTGACCATCTCTAGGGGCAAGTTGAGACGCTGAGCTAGACAGATGTAAAGAATGGAGACGCCAAGGCAGACTCCGCGGCGCGAATCTAAAACATGGGGAAGGAAGGTGTATACGTCGATATCTTTAGCGTATAAGGAGTGGGGAGGGAATCGGAAGTTTTGCTCTTCAAAGATAAACTCATTAAGTGCCTTAACTTTTGCAAGGGGCGAAGGGTTCTGAGGAAGCTTCGAAAGGATTTGCAAAGCCATGAGGTCCATGAGAGCCTCATAGGACCGTATTTTTTTTAAGGCTTCTGTATCTTCGCCAAGTTCGGTCAGAAAAAGGCCTCTGGCAAGGTCGACTTGATCCGGCTCTAAAAGAAGGACGTCTTTTTCAGTCGTCGCTTGATAGCCCTTTAATTTACGGTTAGCAAGCCTTTGGCCTAAAATATTGACAGCGTTGACTTCATCATCGGACAATATGGAAATAGCATCGTTATGGGGCTTATTGATCAAATTTGAGACAGCGCTGCTTGCTGAGGTATATGCAGAGGAGAGAAAAAGAGCATTTTGCTGAATATTTTCATTGCCTGCGAGAAGCTTCCAAGCGTGTTGCAAGGCAGATTTTCCCTCCGGAGTGCTCGGGTAAAGTTCGTAGAAAGCTAAATGTTGAGGAATGGAGGCGGTATCGAGGCTATTATAAAGGGTTTTAATATGGCCATAGGCATTTAGGGATGCAAACGCGAAGGAGCACAGCATGCTTAAAAAGAGTCTTTGGATCATGTCACAACATCTCTGATAGCATTTTTCAGTTGATTGTTGGAAACGATCTCTTCAACATAGGGACGGAAGCGGTAAGTCCAGTTGCGGTTGGAGACGATGCCGGGAATATTGATCCTTTCATCATCTGAATCCGGCCATGGCAGTCCGAGAACAAGCGGAAAATATTCTTGCAAAAGGTTGATATGAAACAGGCTAGATGTGTGGTGGCTATCCCAGAGGATATCGCGATGGCGCGAGCGCAATAAATCGTAGGTGAAAGACCAGCCTTTAAATTCACAGAAAGCCTTGACTTCATCGATATTCCGCATCCACCATAGCTGCAACGTCTCAGAATCGTGCGTAGACACTGTGGTCATGCTTGTGGGTGAGTAGTCATTAAGTTCGATAAATCTCTTATCTTCATCCCACATCCTTTCCCAGCGCATGACTTTGGTGCCGCAGATGCCAAGCCCGGATAAGCATGCACGCACCTCAGGAGGAACCATTCCTAGGTCTTCACCGATCGGCAGCATGGGACATACTTCTAGCATCATTCTGAGGATTTTTTCGCCCTCAGGTATCCAGGTCGAACGATCTTCAGGAAGGAATTTGCCCTCGTTGCCGGATTTTCCTTGCGGGATAGCCCAAATGCGAAAGAATCCTACGACGTGATCTAGGCGATAAATGTGATAAAATTTGCTTGTCACAGTAAGCCTTTGGCGCCACCACTGATAGTTTTGCTTCATGTGTTCATCCCAATTATAGATGGGGAAGCCCCAATTTTGGCCTTCACTGCTGTACATATCGGGAGGAGCGCCAGCGGAATAATCCAAATGAAAGAGATGCGGATAAAGCCAGACATCAGCGCTTTCTCTGTTGGTAAGGATGGGGATGTCACCTTTTAGGAAAACCCCTTCGCTTTCAGCCGCTTTTTTGACTTCTTCAAGTTGTTGGAAGCATAAATATTGGATGAAGCTATGGTAGCTGATCTCATTTTGATATCTGTCTACAAGGTCTTTGAAACCAGCCTCTGAGGGCGCGCGTAGCTCTTCTGGCCATTCCAACCAAGCCTGCCAGTATCTTTGCTCTTTGATGGCTTTAAATAATGCATAGCCATTCAGCCAAGAGTTTTCTTTCAAAAAAGTCTGATATTCGGGTGTAGAGGCTATGAGAGGAAAGGCGTTTTTGTAATATTCTTGTAGAAAGCTGCGTTTGGCGGCATAGACTTGGGGATAATCGATGCGCTGTTTTTGCGATAACACCTGCATAGGAGCAAGTTTTTTCTGAAGTTCAGGAAAACGCTCTAAAAAAGGCAGTTGAGCCAAGCCTAAGTGGATGGGGTTGAGGGCCAAAGCAGATAGGGCACTGTAGGGACTTGTTTCTTGGCCTGTGTCATTGAGAGGCAATAGCTGCAAGACATCTAAATTCAATTCGCGGCACCAAGGAAGCAAGGGCATAAGATCGGGATATTCGCCAATGCCGCAGCTTTTTTTGCTGCGCAGAGCAAAGAGAGGGAGGTTGACACCATGATGCTGCCGTATGCCGATAGCATCCCACTGTTTTTTTGCTGCCGATTGCTGTAGAAAGTATTCGGGTTTAGCTAACATTTAAACCGCCAAAAAGAGAAATGCTAAATGATAATCGATAAATGATAAACGTTAAACACACAATTGCAATGTAGGTCGTTTAGGTCTCAGTCAGGATAAAAGACAATTTTTACCACAGAGGACACAGAGAATACAGGGAGAAAATTTTTTTTGGTTTGATATTTAAAAATGCCCTGTGCTGGGTCTTGCCTTTTCATTTAATATTTACGGATTCACCTGCAAAGAGTCCAGTCAATTTTGATGGAAGGGAGAAATAAATTTTATGGGCTTAAGCCAAACATGCCGGCAGGGCGATTGGCGTTGGTATGAACGGGAGGGATATCGCCTTTTGCTATCGCTTCTTTCCAAGTGAAGGCTTTTTCGGCAAAAGGCTCTAAAACAGCAACAACTTTTTCGCCGTTGAGATCTTTTAAATTGAATGACTCATAAATAACCACATGCTCAGAGCGCGTGCTATAGGCGAAAATGCCATTGCGGGGGGGCGGAAGACCATTGGCCCTGAGCGCTTCTTTGAAGAGGGCTTCGCGCAAGCGGCCTGGCGGAGGAGCGCCTAAATCAGAACCTAAGATGAGAAATTGACCAGTGCGGTCGATTTCCATTTGCACGTGCAAGCCGTTTTTTAGCTTAATCAGACAGGAATTATTGCGATCGGGGTGAAGATCGGCAACTTGCAAGTTTTTTCCAATTTCTTGCAATATAACGCCAAAAACATCGGTAACCATAAGTTTTAAATCCTAAGTTTTTTCTTCATTTATTTCTTTGCCTTTGTGTTCAATCTCATCATCATCTTCTTTGCTGAGGAGTTCATCAAGTTCGTCTTCTAGATCCTCTAAGGCCTCTAAAATGGCAAGATAGAGTTCATCGCGATGTTGGATAGACTTATAAATTTGATTTACGGCAACTTCGCGAATGGCATCGCGCAGTTGGCTCAAGACGATAATTTTGGGTTGTATTGATTTTTCGATGCCAAGTTTTACAGCAGTTTGCAAGACCTTATCGGCAGTTGGATAGCGTTCAGCAGCCAAGCCCATGAATTGCTTTGCTAGGAGTTCAAAAGAGAGCTGTTGCGGCATATCAAGGCCTTCTTTTTCAAATAACTTCTGAATGAGGTCCATACGGCCGCGGAAAAAGCGATAGACCCCTAAAATAGCTTGAAGAGACCGCGTTTCTGTTAAGAGTCGTTGCAAGAAAGCGCGCGGTATGGAAGGGCCCTTGGATTTCATATCCGCGCCAAGGGAGTGCAGTAGAAAATCGACAACTTTTTTCAGATCTTTAAAAGCATAGCGTTGAGAGAGCTCTTGGAAAAGAGTCGTTGAATCGCGCGGGTTGCCGGTAATATCGCGATACATATCGCGCAAGTTTGTTGGAGTACCCAAACCCTTTCCGGAAGCTTCGCGGGCTTGAGTTGAGATGTTGCGGCCGGCAGTGATTTCTCTTTCATTTTGTGCGTTAAGTTCATCTCTTGCCTCTTGAACTGCGCGCGCAAGCTCTCCGTCTGTCGTTGCCAGCAAGAATTCCAGCGCTTCATCGGCAAGGGATACATCCGGATAGAATTCCAATACCTTTTTAAGGATTTCCTCTTTGCTGTCGCCGGGTTTGATGTATTGGCGCAACAGAACGAGGACGTTGGCTTTAAATTCGGGGTTGCGTTGCTGGAATTGTTGAGCGAAGTCTTTGAGTTTTTCAATGGGGAGCAGGCGCTGGCCCTTTTCTGCGCCCAATTGCATTTTTTGAACGCGCGATAGATTCGTCTTAATCGGTTTTTGTTTTGCGGCAAATTTAGCCGCAAAAGGGTTGACAGCTTCTTCCTGTTGGTTGAGAAGTGCACTCTGGCTCTCTTGCTGTTCGGCCTTCTGCTCAAGGATTTCCTCTTTCTGAACCTCTTTCATGGCGTCGAGCGTGATATTAGCTTGGCCTAAGCTTTTTTGGATGTGGGCAAAATCAACCATAAATTCACCCTCATTATTTCATCCTTCTAATAACTAGCCTTTCTTCATTTATTGTTATGAGATCTGAACCCGGCCAAGCGGCTGGATGCGGATTTCAGGAACAATTTCTTGATAAGAGACCACGGAGATGTCTGTAAACTCCATTTCGATCAGCTTGCGGACAAAGCGGCGGACGTCGATGGCGGTGAGCAAGACAGGCGATTGACCTCCGGGCGGAGGCGGTGCCACGGTATTGCGAACGCCTTGCAAGATAAGCTGAACAGAGTCGGGATCCAATGCCAAGTAAGAGCCTGCCGATGTCTGCTTAATGGCGCCGCGCACCATATCTTCGATTTCAGGGTCGAGGATATATACTGACAAGACAGACTGACCTTGGGAATATTTGTAACTGATATAGCGCTTTAAAGAAGAGCGCACATATTCGGTCAGCAAAACGGTATCTTTTTCTGTTTGAGCCCATTCACTTAAAGACTCTAAAATTGTTCGCAGGTCTTTGATAGAAATCTGTTCTTGGATCAAACGTTTAAAGATATCGGTCATTTTTTGTAGCGGTATTAAACGGGTGACTTCTTTGACAAGATCAGGGAATGATTTTTCGACAAATTCCAGCATCGATTTCACTTCTTGGATGCCTACGAACTCGTTAGCGTAATGGCGGAAGAAGTAGGATAAGTGCAGAATCATAACTTCAAGGGAGTTCCAATATTTAATTCCGGCTTTATCAAGGAGTTCCTTATGCTTTATTTCCACCCAAAGGGAGGGTAACCCGAGAGAGTTTTTATAAGAGTTGAACGGCAGATTATAGCGTTTTAAATTTTCTTCACCTTCGTTGGTTAACATAAAGCCTTCTAAGACTTTGCCTCGAACAATGGGCACTTCATTTAAATGTATGGAATATTCATCCTTATCAAGGATAGGCGAGTCGGTTCTTACGTGAACGCCGGGAAAGCGTACTCCCAAATCGGCATAGAGGGCTTGGCGCATCTTTGGAATCATTTGATCGATGAAGCTTGCGCCTTTTTGAGCCTTTTGCACTTCAGCGCTTAATCCTTTGCCGCATTCCAAGACAACAGGCAGCGTTAAAGCGTAGCTATCGATTCCTCCGCCCGAGATAACTTTATGTCCCTTGACCGAGGTATCCATGGTTGAAGAATCCGCCGATCCGGCAGGAGCTATGGTACCGCCGCCGCCTCCGCCGCCGCTTTCCACACGGTGTTGTCCTTGAGACCAAAAAGAGTAGCCGATTAATCCGAGGGCAGAAGAAAGGATTAGGAACGGTGCTGTCGGGAAGCCCGGCAGGATGCCCATGCCCATTAAGAAGGCCGCGGCAATCATCAACGCTTTTGGTTGTTTTAAGATCTGACCGGAGATTTCACTACCTAAGTTGGTGTCGGCTTTTTCACTGGAAACCCGGGTTGTTACGATACCGGCAGTGATGGAGATCAAAAGAGCGGGAATTTGGCTCACTAAACCGTCGCCGATAGTTAACAAAGTATATGTTTGAGCAGCTTGTGAGGCTTCCATGCCATTGATAGCAACCCCGATGATCATACCGCCGATGACGTTGATGAGGCAGATGACAAGGCCGGCGATGGCATCACCTTTGACGAACTTCATGGCACCATCCATGGCACCATACAGTTGGCTTTCTTTTTGGATTGCGAGGCGTTTTTCACGAGCTTGATTGGAGTCCAGGATACCGGCGCGCATGTCGGCGTCGATGCTCATTTGCTTACCCGGCATAGCATCCAAGGTAAAGCGAGCGGCAACTTCAGCAACGCGTTCGGCACCTTTAACGATGACGATGAATTGAACTAAGGTGATGATTAAAAAGATAACGCCGCCGACGACGAAGTTACCACCGACGACGAAGTTACCGAATGAAAAGATGATATCTCCGGCATTTGCATGAAGGAGGATCTGACGTGTTGAGGCGATATTGACGCCGAGGCGGTATAAGGTCGTAATCAGCAGCAGGGAAGGGAATATCGATAAGTGGACCGCGCTAGGGATATATAATGCGACCATGAGCAAAGAAACTGATGCCGTTAAGTTGACAGCGATCAAGTAGTCGATGATGTGGGGGCCGACCGGCAAGATGATCATGGCAAGGATGCCGATGACAACCATAGCGAGGACTATATCACTTGATCGAGATATTGTTGCAAGGGAACGTTCTCCGCCTAATCGCGCTGTGATTCCGTCCAAAAGCCTTCGTATAAATTCCATCTTTTATGTCTCCAAATAGCCTTGGTAATCTGAGTATTCGTATTGATCTTCTGTATTTAGCGCTGAAATCCATCGCAGGATCTCGGCCAACGCTTCGTAGGTCTCTTCAGGAACAAATTCGTATAGGTCTCCTTGTTCCCATAGTTTATGGGCAAGCCTAATATTGCGCACTACGGGGATATTGTACTCATCGGCGAGTTTAATAATTCTTTCCGCGAGCATATCTTCACCCATTGCTAAGATATAAGGGGCAGCATCCATATCTTTTTTATATCCAATGGCAATAGCCAAATGGGTAGGATTTGTAACGATAGCTTGAGCTTTTCGCACACCTCCTGAAGGACCTTCTTGATAAGCGATTTCTTGCGCGATTTGTTTTCGCTTGCCTTTGATATGAGGGTCGCCTTCTGAGTTTTTATACTCTTGTTTGATCTCAAATTTTTCCATCATCATCTCTTTTGAGAAGTCATGTCTTTGATAAAGGAAGTCAAGGAGAGCAACGACGATAAAGAATAAACCAACTTTGATAACAACTTCCATCAAAAAAGCATAAAACACGAGCAATGAAGCCGCCATGGGCATCGAAATGGTCTTAACGAGGACGGGTAAACTATTGTACATGACCCCATAAATCAAGTAGGAAGCCACGCCGATTTTGATCATTGACTTAACCAACTCTACAAGAGTTTTCAGCTTAAATTTCGATTTTAGATTCTGGACGGGATCAAATTTTTTCGGGTCGAACTTAAAAACTTCAACGGCAAACATCGGTCCTACGATTAAGAAATTGATGATGACGCCAATAACGGCTACCGCAGCCATGACAGGGATGCTCGCGAAAAAAATCACGACGAAGGATTCCATAAAGAGTTGAGAGATTGTGATCAGCAAATTGCCTTGATCGATCATCTTGAAGGTATTGATTAAAAAGCCGCCCAAATAGTGAAAGAGGTAATGCGTCATAGCAAGGACAATGCAAATGGAAGCGATAAAAGTAAAAGCAGACGGAAGGTCTTGAGACTTTGCGACTTGCCCTTTCTTTTTGGCATCTCTTAGCTTTTTCGGTGTGGCTTTTTCGGTTTTTTCGCCCATATTTTTTGTCTCCTAGGCACAAAAATCCTTATGTTCAGCATACACTTATACACATTACTCTCTTATTTTAGTATAGCTCTATCTAATAGCGCTGTCAAGAAAAAATTAGAATTAATAATTAATATTGAGTTTATTAATAAATTTAACTAAAATTTAGCAAAATTAAGAGAATTTAGGGAATGGGAATACCGAATCCAGAATTCAGAATGGCGTATGTTGCATAAATCGGATGGCGTTCTTACAGAACTCAACACTCTCTGTTAGATTACCTAGGCCTCTCGCTTTCGCTTCGGCCTAGGCTATGATATGAAGGCCCTGCAGGCCATAAAATAATGCCTTTTAGGATTTTCAAGGGTCTGAAAGACCCTAATAACATAGCCCAGGCCGAAGCGAAAGCGAGAGGCCTGGGAAAAAAGGATAAGCAAAAGCTGAGTTCTGAAAGAACGGCATTTTTTTCATAGATTTATGCAACAACGCCATTCTGAATTCTGGATTCTGGATTCTGAATTCTTTTTGAATTCTAAATAAAAGGACTTAAAAATGGCAGGTCTTTCTTGCGGCATCGTTGGATTGCCGAATGTGGGCAAATCCACCCTATTCAACGCTTTGACATCAAATCTGGCGCCGGCGTCCAACTATCCTTTTTGCACTATCGATCCTAATATCGGCATCGTTGAAGTGTTCGATCCTCGGCTGTATGTGCTTTCCGATCTGTCCAAAAGTGAGAAAATCGTTCACGCTACCATGCAGTTTGTCGATATCGCCGGCCTGGTAGCTGGTGCCTCCCAGGGCGAGGGATTGGGCAACAAATTTTTAGCGAATATCCGCGAAACCGATGCCATCGTGCACGTTGTACGCTGCTTTGAGTCCTCTGACATTGTGCACGTCTCCGGCAAAGTCGACCCCATTAGCGATATCGAAGTGATTAATATTGAGCTGGGTTTAGCAGACCTGCAGATGGCAGAAAACTCTATCGCGCGCCTTGAAAAGCAAGTCAAAGCCAGAAAAGAACTTGTGCCTGTATTAGAGAGTCTACAGCGTATACGCGAGCATCTCAACCAAAACAAGCCTGTCAGGACATTGACTTTTACAGCTGAGGAACAGGAATTTCTCAAACCTTATCCCTTTTTGACTAATAAAAAGGTTCTTTACGCAGCCAATGTCTCAGAAAATGATCTTCCTGAGATGGAAAATGCCTATGTTCAAGCGGTGCGCGCCTATGCCGAAGCCGAAGGCAATGCTGTTATTCCTATTTGCGCCAAATTAGAAGAAGAAATTGCCCAACTGCCGGTTGAAGAGCGCAAAGAATATTTAGAAAGTTTGGGTCTCCATGAGTCTGGTTTGCAGCGCCTTATTAAGAAATCGTTCGATATGCTTGGTTTGATAACATTTTTAACCACAGGGGAAATGGAGAGCCGGGCGTGGACAATATCAAAAGGAATGACAGCCGCTGAAGCCGCCGGAAAAATTCATACAGACATACAGAAGGGATTCATTCGGGCTGAAGTTGTGGGCTACGATGATATGGTTGCCTATAAAGGACGTGTGGGTGCTCGCGAAGTGGGTAAAGCGCGTTCGGAAGGAAAAGAATATATCGTCCACGATGGCGATGTGATTTTGTTTATGCATCATTAAATTTATTGGTAAATCGTTTGGATAAGATTTCTCGTTTGTTCGTTACATGCGGTCAAGGACTTGAACCATTATTAGCTGAAGAATTGGCAGAGCTTGGTTTTTCTGAAATTTATCCCGGTTTCCGCGGGGTGATGGTAAAGGCATATCATCTCGAAGCTGTTTATCGCATCAATTATGCCTCAAGAATCGGCGGAAGGGTGCTTTTGCCGCTCTCTCAATTTCGCTGTCCCGATCCCAATGCGCTCTATCACTATGCCGAAGCCATCAATTGGAACCAATATCTCTCTCCCAAACACACCTTTGCAATTGATGCCAATGTGACCCATCCGAAGCTTCGCAATAGCCTTTACGCAGCTCAGGTTGTCAAAGATGCCATCTGTGATCAGATGCGCGAAAAAAAAGGCGCACGCCCTAATGTCGATACTAGAGATCCAGACATTCAATTAAATCTCTATATTCGCGATGGGCAAGCAACCCTCTCTTTAGATACTTCAGGGCTGTCTTTGCATAAGCGCGGTTATCGCCAAGAAACTGTAGAAGCTCCGTTGCAAGAATCCTTAGCGGCGGCATTTTTGCGCCTTGCAAAATATAAGGGCGATGAGATTATGTGCGATCCTTGCTGCGGATCGGGGACATTGCTCATTGAAGCTGCTTTAATAGCTTCTAAGACTGCTCCTGGATATCTTCGCAAAAATTGGGGATTCATGAATCTGCCTGATTTTTCGCAGCAGGATTGGTTGAAGGTCAAAGCTGAGTATGACAGCCAAAGAATCACTCTTTCCAAAGGACATTTTTTTGGCTGTGATATCAGCCAGGGGGCTGTGCGTGCAAGCAGGATTAATCTGCGTGCAGCCGGCTTTCAAGATGTCGTGGAAATTGTACAATCTGATTTTCGCGAGTATACTCCACCCTGCAGTCCCAATTTTGTGATCACAAATCCGCCGCATGGCCAGCGCTTAAGCAATCCGGCCATCTTACAATCCTTTTATCGCTCCTTGGGCGATTTCTTAAAACGCATGACAGCAAAGCCTGCCCGAGGCTTTATCTTCACCGGCAACTTAGAGCTTGCCAAAGAAGTCGGCCTTGCCGCCGAGCGCCGTTATGTCATCAATAACAGCGGGATAGACTCGCGCCTGCTTGAATTCGATCTTTATTAAACGCAAAGGCGCTAAGGCGCAAAGAGAATAAGGATTTAGAAGATCAGCAAAGGCTATTTATTCTATATTCTGTCTTCATTTTTTCTTTGCATCTTTGCGCTGTTTTTTTTAGTTAACGATAGATTTCTGTGTATTTGTTGTTAATAATTCAAACTAGATATTGTTTATTATTTGTTTGTGAAAAAATAATTTGTTATAATAATGAAAAAGATTTGTCTTTTAAGAGGCGTCAGTTATGGTTGCGAACATTGTAAAGGAAAGCTTGCAGAAATGTGATTCTTTTGACGAATTATCTTATTTGATGGATAATCTGCAGCCAAAAATTGGACGATTTGGCGGCCGACAATTTGTGATAAAAGAAAAGGAAGGCGAAGGTTATGTGAAATGGGGCGACTTAATGAAAAAAATAGATTCTCTATATATGAATGTTGTTAACGAAGAAGACCTCGAAAAAGAGAAAAAATTTTTTAGTTCGGGAATTTCCTATCTCCAAGTGATATCAAAAACCATAAATTTAAAAGGAAAAGCTGAGGAATTGGCAAACAAATCAAAGATTAAATTCTATTTGGGCAAATTTATTGAGATTCCTACTGTTATTAAAGAAGTTTTTAAAATGGTGTCTCATATATCTTCCTTTGGGAATACTTTTACTATAATGGAGTATACTTTTCTTCCAGCAGCATCTATTTTAAACGATTTATCCTCAGAAGAGATTGATAAACTTTTAAAGAGTTATAAAAACAATAACTGGGAAGAGATACGCCAATCAACTGAAAAACCTGCTTGCAATTTCTTGCATAGAAAACACATTCAATATTTTAACTTAGTATCTATAGCACACGAGACAAACAGCAATATTCCATTTACTCTCGTTAAAAAGGAATTCGATTTAAAAAATGACTTTGCAACATTGAAGGCACAAAGTGATCCCATAAAGTTTGAGTTGCTCGCTTATTGCATTTTAAGGTTCAGTAAGAGTTATGCCTTTAGCGATGAAATCATGGTTCCCTTCTTTAATGGATTGGATTGGCCGTCTCAGGACATGAAAAATGAATTTATGAGAAACTATCCGCCGCAAGAATCTTCCAGCCCAAAGCCGAGTACTGAAAAGTTTGATTTTGAATATCCATCGCACATTAGAAAAGATGCATCTATCAGCGATCTTCCGACTAAGAAAAAAATATTTTTACAACAAGCAAAGCAAGTGATTCAAAAATATTCAGCGAACGCACCCATAACCAAACGAGAAATTAATGAAGTCCTTGAAGTACTCGAAAATTTGGTTTTGGACAATAAAGGAGCAAAAGAGGACTTAATACATCGTATCAACGCATGTTTAGCTGTTAAGAAAAATTGGCTGCTCAAGAATCATCCTGATAAAGTTTTAGTTAATGATCCCAATAAAGTTGAAAAAGAAGAAGAGTTTAAGATTGGAAATATTTTGTTTAATATGCTCTCTAATTGGAAAAAATAAAAAATTTAATTAAACAGAAGCGGAGAAAATCCTATCTTTGCCTTTATGGCGAATATAGATGGCTGAGCCGATGCGATAGGCGCATTGGGCTACGCCAAGCCCTAAGATGATCCCGATACCAAGGGGTCCAAATATTCCTACAACAGCGCCCGCTGTAGCCATAGCAGAACAAAGCAGCAAGCCGGCGCTGGCACGCACTATTTCTGTCGTCGAGTGTTTCCACTGCCGTTTTTGCGCTTGCGAGGTGATGAGATTTTTTAAGGCAAGGGCGACAACCCCCGTGATGCCATAAAGAGCACCGGTGTGGAGAATATTGCTTCCTGCAATGACCCCGGCGACACAGCCGATTCCAAAGAAGCCGGCTCCAACTAAGACGCCGCTGACAACATCACTGATAACATCGCTTGCATTCATTTGATCCTCATGAAAAAGAAGCATTGTAAAGAATCAATCATTAAACGCAAAGGGGCAAAGACAAGGTAATCGCATTATAAAAATAGCTTTATACATGTTCTCTTGTTGGGGTTTAAGGGGCTCCGCCCCTTTTTGGAGTGCGTGTACGGCAATAATCGAACGCTGGAAAAAGGAGATCCGCCGTACCGCTTTGGGAATACATCTAAAGATCTGAGGTTCTCTTTTCGTTACAGTGCGAAAATTACAAAGCGGTATGGCATTCTCTTTAATCTGAAATTAGTGTAAGGCCATACGCGCACACCAAAAAGGGGCGGAGCCACTTAAACCCCAACAAGAGGGCACATCGCGTGATTTTTAAATTATTTTATCATGCGATTGCCCTGTCTTTGCGTCTTTGCGTTGAATTGTTTTCTAGTGATAGATTTCTGCGTATTTGTTGTTAAGGTAGCTGACGTAGGCGTCGGCAGAGAAAGCTTTGCCGGTGACTTTTTTGAGGAGTTCTTTGCTCGAATAGCGGCGTCCATGCTGGTGGACAGCTTCTGAAAGCCAATGGCGGATAAAGGTGAGATCGCCTTTTGCTACGCGTTTTTTCCATTCGGGAAACTCTTCTTCAAAGGCAGTGAAGAGATGCGAGGCATAAAGATTGCCGAGGGCGTAGCTTGGAAAATAGCCAAAAGCACCCATGGACCAATGGACATCTTGCAGGCAGCCCTCTGCATTATTTTTCGGTTTAATGCCTAATAGCTCTACCATTTTGCTATTCCAAGCTTCGGGTATTTCCCTTACTTTTATCGAACCTTCGATCAAACCCTTCTCAATTTCAAAACGCAAAACGACATGCAAAGGATAGGTCACTTCATCGGCTTCAACGCGAATAAAGGAGGGTTTTACGAAGTTGATAGCTCGATAAAAAGCATCTAGGGAAACGTTGTCGAGTTTTCCTTTGAAAGTTTTCTTGAGAATAGGGAGATAATATTGCCAAAAAGGTTTGCTTAAGCCGATGCGGGTTTCCCACCAGCGCGACTGACTTTCATGGATGCCGTGTGAGATCGGCTCACCAAGGGGTGACCCATAATGTTCTGCAGGGATGGCAGTATCGTAAAGGCTGTGTCCGCATTCATGCATCGTAGTCATCACATTGCTTAAGACCGAGGTTGGATGAATGCGTGTGGTGATGCGCGTGTCGCTAGGATGGCAGGAAGATGAGAAAGGATGAGTGGATAAATCAAGGCGGCCGCCCTCCATATCGAAGCCCATATCTTTGAGAATGATTTTACTAAATTCGATTTGTTTATCTTCTGGAAATTTGCCATGCAAAATTGAGTCATCGTTTTGCTTAGATGACGTAATCTTTTTTAAGAGGGGAGTGATTGATTTGCGCAAGCTGCCAAAGAGCTGCGAAACATCTTTTGTTGTGATATCGGGTTCAAAGAGGTCTAACAAGGCATCGTAGGGGTGGTCTTGATATCCGAGCAAGTCTGCTTTGCGGCGACTCATTGTGACAATTTTTTCAAGAAAAGGCGCAAACTGCTGAAAGGAGTTTTCTTTGCGAGCATGCCTCCAGACCTCTAAGGATTGTGAAACCAGTTGGGCAAATTCTTCGACGAATTTGACGGGAAGGGCTGTTTCTCTTAAGAAGTCGCGGCGCCATTCGCGCAAGGAAGCATGTTGAGGTTGGCTTAATCCTTTGGCCTTAACTTTTCCGGTTTTAAGGTCGATGAGTTTGGCAAGGGCATTTTTAAACGATTTGCCCGTTTGTTCTTCGTGGATGATGCCAGCTAAGGTTTTAAGCTGTTCTCCGCGGATAGTTGAAGCTTTTGGCGGCATGTAGGTCTCTTGATCCCATCCTAGCAAAGAAGAGATGCCTCCTAGAACCCTTGCTTTTCTGGAAATTTCCAGTACTTTTGCATAATCTTGTTTAGCAGATGTCATTGTTTTACCTTATATTTGCGGATTATATTAATTTTCTTCTTTGCGCATTTGAGCTTCTTCATGAACAAAGATCCTTTGAATGCGGGGGCCTAAGCAGGTGATGAGTTCGTAGACGATGGAATCGCCTCTGATAGCGAGGTCTTCAGGAGAAAGATAGTTCCCATATTCATCTTCGCCGAAGATTAACACAGTGTCGCCTACATTGACATTAGGGATATCGGTCACATCGACCATCATGAAGTCCATGCAAATTTTGCCAACCATAGGGGCCTTCTGTCCGCGGATGATGACGTTTCCTTTTCCGCTGTAGGTGCGGTGGAGGCCATCGAAGTATCCGATTGGCACAAGGTAGCTTCGGCCATAGCTAATTGTTTCGCCTGCTTTACAGATATTGATTCCTACGATTCGTGAAATCAAAGAAAGAGCAAGACGCAGCTCTAACGCCTTTTTCGTCGCCTCGGAGGAGTAGAGTCCAAAGACAGCAAGGCCGATGCGGACCATGTTGAAGTTAGGAAAGTGAAAGCGCATGACCCCGCCGGAGTTTGCTGCATGGGTCCAAGGGGCTTTTATGTCATGAGCTTGCAGTGTTTCAATGACTTTTTCAAAGCAACGCGCTTGAGCAAGAGTAAATCCATCGTCGGCAGGATTGTCAGCACAGGCAAAATGTGTCATGATTCCCTCTAGCTTAAGCGAAGGACAATCTAAGATTAACTTAGCCAAGCTTAAAGCCTCTTCGGGACGGCAGCCGAATCTGCTCATGCCTGTATCGATATGCAGATGAACTTTAATGACTTTATTTTGACGGCTAGCTTCGCTTGCAATAGCTTCGATGAGGTATTTATCGCTGACGCCGACTTCGAGCTCCCATTTAACAACTTTATCAGCTTCATAGATGGCAGCGTTGATGACAAAGATCGTTTGAATGACCCCGGCTCTTTTAAGGACGACCCCTTCGTCGACATAGGAGACGCCGAGGATATCGACGCCGCAGGAGACTAAAAATCTGGCCATGCGGATTTCATCGGTGCCGTAAGCTAAAGCCTTTACCATAACCATGATGCGTGTTTTGGGGGCCAGCCGATTGCGAATGGCGAGAATATTGTC
>JABDEI010000028.1 GCA_013287145.1 Chlamydiota bacterium | reverse complement strand
AGAGAGCCCCACTGGCATGTCAATGTTCACGAACTTATTTATTGCACAGCAGGCGAAGCCATTGTCACAATCTTCGGACCAGGCGGCATGCACGAAAACTTTCTGATGAGGGTGTCATCAAGAAAGAGGACAAGGAGACTATCGCAAAGTGCATCCATTTGATGCAAAACTTTAAAACTCAAAAAGAAAAAGCTTACGGTTCGATTGCTTTCTCCAACAATCATTCTAATCAATCAATTTCCGAGATATCTTCACCTAAAACTTCTCAACCAAGTTCTGAAAAGCAGAGTTCTGCCAATGAAGAAGAGCAGACTGATAATAGCCTTTTTGCAGATAGCCTCATAAGCAAATTGAAAAATTTAGAAGACAAAGAATCCAATAAAACAAACCTCACTACTCGCGAAGAAATAATGGAAGCATTGCCTGAAGAAATCCCGCCAGAAATTGTAACAGAAGCTGAAAGAAAAGGTAGTAAACTTCTTGCAGAACACAAAGAAGTTCTTGAAAACACAGGCTTAGATGGTGTCATCAATACTGTCGCCATGTTTGCCCTCCTGTTGCAAGACGTCGGCAAAAAATTAGCTCCGGACCAAGCTGTGATTCATCTTGGGAAAAAATTCTCAGAAAATCCACAAAAGAAATTTCCTAAACTGCCCGCCACCATCGAAATTCATAAAAAGCCGGATGGCACGCAAGAAACGGTCATTAAAATTGATATGTTGGGTGAGGGAGGCTTTAAAACAGTCTCTTTAGCATGCATTTTTGAAACAGGAGAGCTTTTCGCGCGTGCTAAATCCAGAATCAAATATAAGGAATTGCCGACAATTGAAGACCTTGAAAAGGAGAAACATGCCGAACAAGCCACTAAAAACGAAGCCAAGTATTTAACCCTCCTTAAAGATGTGCCCCATATTATTCAAACCCATAGCATCACATCTTGTTCAACTCCAGTTTCTAATGATTATGTAAAAGAACACCAAATACTTCTCTTGGAATACTGTGATAAAGGAAGTTTAAACGAGCTGATAGAAAATTCCGTAATCTCTAATAGAGTCAAAAACAAAATTGCCCAGGAATTGCTAGAAGGCGTCATAGGGATGCATGCAAAAGGGGTTATCAATCGCGACTTAAAATTGGATAATATTCTTATAAAGACAGATCCTAATAATCCTAAAGAAATCAAGGTTGTCATAACAGATTTTGGTCTTGCCATTGAAAAAGATGATCCTAAGATAGAACAAGAAATTAGAGGAACCCCTCCATATATCGCCCCAGAGGTGTGGGCTCACTCTCCTAAAATAGATATTAATGATCCTGAGCGATTAAAATTAACATATGAGGATATTACCTCTAAAGTCGATGATTGGAGCGTAGGCTGCATTTTATGGAAGCTATTTACCGGCAAGGATCTCCCCTGGGAAGGGATAATGTCGCAACCCAATTGGACGGCATTTAAAGCTGGATTTGAGATGATGAGCCGCAAAAATAATCTACCAGAACCTGCTCGCGACTCCCCAGAATGGATAGCCTGGAAGATGCTGCGTCCAAATCCTAAAGATCGCATGTCTAAAGAAGAGGCTTTGTCAAGACTTAAAAACTATTTTTAAGAAAGTCTAAATTAATAGCAAAGGCGCATCTATATGAGCATTGATAAGCAACTATTTGATTCCAATATAGACTGGTCTAAAAACAACATCTATTTAGATATAAAATCGAATCAAGTCAAAACAAATCCAAAGAAGTTAAATAAATACGATGCCTCTATAGCTATACAATCGATTAAAAATTTCGTCGAAGACATGAGTAATATCAAAGAACTCAAAAAAGATGATGGGCAGCGTTTAATTCAAAATTTAACTCATTTAAAAGATGTCATCAATGAAAGGGACAAAGGCACTATCGAAAAATGCATCGGCTTAATGGAAGACTTTTATTCGCAACAAAAAATCCCTGAAAAACCACCGTTTCTAACTCGTGAAGATGTATTTAAATCTCTACCTGAAGAAATACCGTTCGAAATCATGGAAAAAGCAAAAGAAAAAGCTGACGCAATCATGGCAAAAGATGGCAAAATGATTGAACAATATGGACTAGAATACGAGATCGAAAAGATCGCAGCGTTTGTCCTCATGTTTAAAGAAGCTGCCAAGAAATTAGCTCCTGACCAACATGCCATTCATTTCGGTCAAAATTTCGCAGAAAAGTACGAACAAGTGCCGGCGGCTTATAAAGAGATGCCGGTATCCATCGAAGTTTATCGCAAGCCAGATGGAACCCTAGAAACTTTGCTTAAAATTAAACATTTAAAAAGCGGCGGTTATAAAACAGTCTCTTTGGGTTACATTTTCGAAACAGGAGAACTTATTGCCCGTGCCAAATCAAGATTTGTACATAAAGAAGCCCGAGGTGATGCGATGGCAGTGGCTAAAAAAGAAGCTTACTTTTTAACGCTCCTTAAAGATGTTCCCCATATCATTCAAACCCATAACATCACCTTTTGTTCGACACCTCTTGCTAATAAGGAGACTAAGACCCATCAAATTTTGTTATTGGAATTCTGCAACAAAGGAGACTTAAATAACGTTCTTGACGACCTTCCAGCACCCTTAAAAGGCAAAATCGCTCTTGATGTGCTGGAATGCGTCATAGAGATGCATAAGCTGGGTGTCATTCATCGCGATTTAAAGCTAGAAAATATCTTAGTCAAAGAGGATCCTAATCCCAGCAAAGAAGATCCCAGCAAAAGTATCCATATTGTCGTCACAGATTTTGGCCTGGCAATTGAAAAAAAAGATAATGCAATTTTGCAAACTCAGACAGCAGGGACACGCCAATATCAAGCTCCTGAAGTTTGGCTGAGAAGAGATGAAACTCGTGGTATTCCAATAACAGATCCCATCCTCAACAAACTAAAAAATCAGCCGATCTCATCAAAGATCGACGACTGGTCGGTCGGCTGCCTTTTGTGGGAACTCTTTACTGAAACAATACTTCCTTGGAAGGAAGAGGTTTGGGATGAAGATCCTCAAAAAGTCATTGAAGGATTTAAAATGCTCAGCAATAGAAAAACACTACCTGAGCCACCAGATCCCAATTCCCCTGCACATATCGCGTGGCGGATGCTCGATCCCGATCCCGATAAGCGCATGTCAATAGAGGATGCCCTTAAGGCACTTCAATTAATATTCCCACCAAAAAAGTAAACCTTGATTTTCTTGTGGTTGAAAGTGCGCAAATTACGAAGCCATATGGCATTCTCTTGAGAACATATTTCAAAGAAGCCAACTCTAGAATATTTCCAAAAATGTGATAGCTCCTGTATAAAGGCATTAATTTAACAGGAGCTATCATGAAGTACAAATTGCTGGGTAAAAGCGGCCTCAGAGTCTCAGAAATCTGCTTAGGCACCATGACCTTTGGGGAGGAGTTTGGCTGGGGCGAATCAAAGGAAGAAAGCCGTAAAGTCTACGAAGCCTTTCTCCAAGCCGGCGGCAACTTCTTTGATACCGCTAACTACTACACAAAAGGGACTAGCGAAAAGTTCTTAGGCGAATTCATGGCGCAAGATCGCGAACGCGTTGTCATCGCCACAAAATATTCCCTCACCACCAATCCTAAAGACCCTAATGCCTCCGGCAATCATCGCAAAAATATGACCCAAGCTCTCAACGCCAGCCTAAAACGACTTAAAACCGATTATGTCGATGTCTACTGGGTGCACGCTTGGGATTTTTTAACTCCCGTTGAAGAAGTCATGCGAGCCCTCGATGACATGGTCAGAGCAGGAAAAGTCCTGTATATCGGCATATCAGACACTCCCGCCTGGATCGTCTCGCAAGCCAATACCTTAGCTACTTTACGCGGCTGGACCCCTTTTGTGGCCTTGCAGCTCGAATACAGCCTTTTAGAGCGCACCATAGAAAGAGAGTTCCTCCCTCTTGCCAAATCCTTCGATATGGCTATCACCGCCTGGAGCCCCTTAGCCATGGGTGTCTTAACAGGGAAATATCAACAAAATGCCCCAAACGATAGCCGCTTTAAAATTAACCAACCTTGGGGAACCCTCTATCTTAACGAAAAAAACATTGAAATCGTCAACATCGTCGTCGCCATCGCAAAAGAAATTGGAAAAACTCCTGCACAAATAGCGATAAATTGGCTAAGACAACATAAACAAACAATCATTCCCATCATCGGCGCAAAACACGTCGAACAACTCAAAGATAACTTAGGCTGCCTCGACTTCGAACTTACAGACGAACAAATCGCCCGACTAAACAACGCAAGCCATATCGACCTCGGCTTCCCCCACGAATTCCTGAAAAGAGACGATTTGCGCAAAATCCTCTACGGCGAAACCTTAGACCTCATCAGCAACACTCATCAAAGGTAGATGCCGTTTGCAAAGCAAAGCGCTTAGTAAGACTAAGGGGCTTTGCCCCTTAGAATCCCCAGCAAAGGGCTTAGGCCCTTTGCAAACCCATTTCTATTTATCCATCGTCCATGAATTTGCCTTGCAGGCGGCAATAAAAAAATATGAAATTGCGGCCCGCAGGTGCCCGTTTCTCATAATACTCTCCCAAGAGAGTATTATGAATGCTTTTCGATCGATTGTTCATGCAATCGATCGATAGCTAATAAGCTATACATTATGACTTGAACTTAACGAACCCTGCAGCTAAGACATCCCATAAAGGGTTTGCAAAGGGCCTAAGCCCTTTGCTGGGGATTCTAAGGGGCAAAGCCCCTTAGTCTTAGTAAGCCTTTGCCATGTAAGCTTGTATTACATCATCGCTTATTATTCTAAGACAGGTTCTTCAACGGGTTGACGGCTATTTTTCCAAGCTAAAGCTTCGCCTAAGCAGTATCCTAAGAACGATAGAGCTAAGCTAGCAATTTCTTTGGGGATAGGAATGGAAACAAAGCGGAAGATAACGTAGCCGATGGCGCCGAAAGCGATGGCGCCGATGGCAGCGGACATATTGCCTTTGCGTTTGAAGATAGCAGCGAAGACGGGCACAAAGAGGCAGCAGACGGAGAGCTCGTAGGTAGCGATCATGAGATCGACGACATTATTAAAGTAAAACGAGCAGAAGATGCCTAAGACAGCGATAGCCGCTGTGATCCATTGAGCTGATTTCACCGTTTGTGATTTTGAGAAGAATGAGAGTTTAAAGTCTTGGGTTAAATTGGAGCTGATGGCATTGATTAAAGAATCGGCAGTGGAGATGATAGCAGCCATGACAGCGCAGCCGACTAAGGCGGCGATGACAGGGTTTGTCGCCTCTTTGACCACCGTCATAAAGACGCTGGCATCTTTGGCAACTTCGATACCGGAAGCTTTTCCGAAGACGCCAAGATAGACGGGGATGATCGCCAGAGTAAATGTCACGATGGCAGCGCAGGCGGCGGCGGTGGTGACAACTTTTCCGGACTTGGCAGCGAAGCAGCGTTGGCCCATATCTTGTTCAATCACCATGAAGAGCAGGGGCATCAGGAGCCATCCGCACAATTTCTCTGAGCTCATTTCGAAGCTTTGGCCATTGAATCCTGAGGTGATAGCCTGTTCAGCGGTCCAGGGGTTGGATGCAAAAGCAAAAGCAAAACATAAGACAAAGATGACCATAAAAAAGGCCGCTTGAATGATGTCAGTGGCAACAACAGCTTGCAATCCTCCGACGACGGTGTAGAGGATCACGATAGCCCAGAAGCCGAAGAAGATATAATTTTGTTCGACGCCTAAGCTGATCATGAATTTTTTTGAAGCGACAATTTGCGCAACAAAAATGAGAAACAGAGAAATAATTGAAAGGGAGGAAGCAATTTGTTTAAGACGAGGAGAGTTGTAAACCACTTCAAAGAGCTGAGCTATTGTTGAGACACCATAGGCATTGAGTTTTTTACCGATGCCTAAGGCCAGGAGGACGAAGCCCAGGCTTTGTCCCAGAGGATAGAGGATGACATACCAGCCATAGCGATAAGCTTCATCGGAAGAGCCTAGAATCAAACCTCCGCCAATCTGAGTAGCTACTAGCGTCATCATCAGAGGAAAGAAACCGACGCCTTTGCCGGCTAAGTAATAGTCATCTTGATTTTTTAAGTTTTTTAAAGCTTTGCTGCCCACTACCAGGCATATGGCTTGGAGCACAAAAAGTGCTGTAATAAATATTGCAAAATTCATTTTTCAACTCTTTTCTTTAGTAATTTTTCCATCATTATCATATTGCTTCGCATAACTTGGCGAAGGCTTGTGGATACAACATGTGTATTAGTAAATTGTTGACTTGCCAACTTTAAGCCGGGATTGGGCTAAAAGATTAGCTATGATGGCGGGAATGATGATGATGGTGATGAACAGAAGCAAAACGGATAGCATTTAAAAAGCTCTTACAACCCGATGACAAAGGACAACTGCTTTTTTTCATAAAAAAAACTCCTGCTCATAATATAAAGACTAAAAGTCTATTTTAACTAAATTTTATTTTTTCTGCAAGAGAGAAAAATTATCTGGATGAAATTCAAGAGTTCTGTTATAGTTCTCCTTTTAAAACCAAAAGTAATATTATGAAAGAACACCCATCAATAGTTAACGACTCAGTAAAAACATCTCCTTGCTCAGCTTTTGGCATTCTTCTTTCCCTCTCTCTTCTGCTTCTTAGCCTTTAAGGCTAACAATACTCAAACTTTAAATCACTACACTCTATTTAACAAATTAAACCACAGCCAAAGCTGTGAAGTCACGTTATAAATTGTTTACTTTTGCGAGGTTTTACAATGTCTAGCCAATCGAATACCTGGAAATCCCAATCTGGATACATTTGGTCCATGATTGGCTCTGCCGTCGGATTCGCCAATATCTTAAGTTTCAGCGCTCAAGCCTACAAAAATGGCGGCGGCGCCTTTTTAATTCCCTATTTTTTAGCTCTCTTTGTTTTAGGAATACCGATGCTGATCCTTGAAGGCGTCGTAGGTCACCGCTGGAAGCAGCCTCTTGTGGGCGCCTTCGGCACCGTTTGGGGCAAAATCGGCAAAACGTTGGGATGGCTAGCCGTACTGGCCTGCCTGACAATCGGCGGTTTTTACATTGTCCTCACGGGATACTCCGTTGCCTACACATACTTCGCTGCCTTCAATCAAATCCCCGAAGATTCAAAGTCTTTTTTCATTCATACTTTTTTACAAAGCACCAATGGCATCACCGAATTTGGATCTTTTTCATCGATGATCTTCTTTGCTACCACCGCAGTGGGATTAGTGACTTGGATGGTCCTGGTCCGCAATGTAAAAGATGGAATAGAACGCGTATGCACACTCTTTATGCCATTGCTCGCAGTGATTATGACTTTATTTGCCATCGCTGTTTGCTTCTTGCCAGGCGGATTAAATGGACTCATCTACTACCTAACGCCGGATTTCAGCAAACTGACAAGCGTTTCGCTGTGGCGTGATGTCTTTGGCCAGCTTTTTTTTAGCCTCTCTTTAGGACTTGGCATCATCGTAGGCTACTCAAGGCACACTGGACAAACCATGAATATAGCGAAAGCGATGTTATATGTAGCCTTAGGCGACTTCGCCGTCTCCTTTATTGCCGGCTTTGCTATCTTCGGCTGCCTAGCCCATATCAGCAGCGTGCAAAATGTTCCTTTCGATGCTATTCTTTCTAGCGACTCCACCTTTGAAATCGGCTTCATCTTATTTCCGACCATTCTCAATTTCTTCGGTCCTATCTTCTCACAAGTTATCGGTACCATATTTTTCTTTTGCCTCTTCATAGCCGGAATTACGGGCGTGTTTTCCATCGTAGAAAGCATTGCAGGAAATATCGAATGGGAGTTTAAAACCTCGCGCCGCACCGCTGTGACTATTACGATAGCTCTTCTTCTGCTCTTAGCAGCCGTCTTCAGCATGGGTAATGCCTCTCATCTTATCGATGCCCTTGTCCCCATGGTCGTAGGCACGAATATGTTAATCGGCGGATTAGCTTTGATTGTCGCTTTCCAATATATCTATCCTTTAAAAATCAGCGACAGCCGTTTTTCTTTTTATGCCATCTGCTTGCGATATGTTGCCCCTATTTTGCTCACGCTAATATTAATCGGCAACTTATCGGAGGAATGGCATTCGTTCGATTTAGCAAAGATTTTACGCTGGGCATGGTTTGCCATAGCTCTCATCTTCTCTGTTATTATGGCTGAGTATGCCGGCCGCAAAAAATCGGCTACGGCTTTGGAAACCATTTATAAAACGTAATGACGTTGCATAAATCTATTCCCCATTCGGGGAATGCGTTGGTAGCCTCGGGTTTTCAACCCGAGGTGTCGTAAAAAAAAGAGTTGCGTCTCGTTAGAGCCGCAAGATATGCGCGAGTAAAAAACATTCGTTTCGACTCAATTTCTTGTGACCCTACGGGGCACAACGCCCTTTTGCATATACCTCGGGTTTCAACCCGAGGCTACCCGCGTTTTCCCCGATGGGGAATAGATTTATGCAACATAATGTAATTGCGGGAAGCTACGAAACCCCCGGCTAACTTCTGTAGCCGCTGCCGCGGCAATATTTTATTCGGTAATATTGTTTGAAATCCTACTGATTATTTGCCTTCATTTTGTATTCCGTTGGAACACAACTGCAGCCAATAGGCTCTCATTGACTTTGAGAAGCATCTTGCAAGGTGCTCTAAATGCAGAGGCTTTGTTGTGGTATTGAAGTGTTCGGTATCAACAAAAGCGATTTTTCCATCGCGGGAAAACGGGATGTTGTCGATGTAGACTGAGTCGACGAGTTTATCCTCTCTTAATACCGTATAAAGAGCTTCTAATATTTTTTTAGTAATTAGCCGTTTGTAGGCAGCTTCGTTATCGGCGAACGAGAGAATCTTCATATTTTCGACGACGAGAACGAAATTTTTTCGAAAATAGCCCTCCTCTTGTGGTGGCGATGGTTCGGCAGGCAGAGGATAGATCCATTTCTTGGGCACTTTCATGATGCCCTGATAGCCAAACTTGTCGATAGTATTCTGAATATAACGTGCGCCGATAGCTCGATGAGTCAACGCTAACCATTCCGGAATATTTGTCGTATCGAGGTAAGCCTTAATCAAATAACCAGGAATGCTTTTATGTTTGGTAACTATCATTCCCTTGTACCCTGGAACAGGATTGCTGAAGCCCGCTTGACGCATAGCTTTGACAGAACGAAGAGCTCTTGAACTTGAAAAGATCTTATCTAACGCTTCTTTAGCAGGATGATCATCGGGAATAAGATAGGGAGTGACATGCTGCCAAATATCATCGGAAATATAGGGATTATTTAGCGAGCGCGAGACAAGATGGTGGTCTGCATCAAAAAAACCATCTTGCTGCATTTGCAAGATATGATTGTAAGCCTCAAGCTGATCACTTTCAGACGCCCGATAGTCAAAATCCCTTTCATCGCAGCTTTGCCGATAAAAAAATTCCTCCTCATCCAACTCTTCAAATGCGGAGATTGGCTGGTAATAAAGCGAAGGAAATTCAGCGGCAAACGCTACTTGAAAGCAACCGGCTAAACAAAAGAATGCAGCTATTTTTTTTAACATCATCCACTCCTAAAAAGCGGTGAGTTATAACAATAAAGATTTTTTAATCAAAGAAAAAATTAAACTTCCCAAAAAATGGCATATCTTTTAAAATTTAAAGATAATATATTAAAAACAGAAATATTTAATTTTTAATGAGGGTTTAATTATGAAATATAAATTATTAGCTACATCAATTTTTTTAGGATGCTTATGTTTGTTTAGCATCAGCTTTTCTTCCGCCGAAGCAAGACATCATCATTGCGGCAGAAGCAGCTTTTCTATAAACATTGGCGCTGCTGCACGGCCTTGCCCTGAAACCTACGTCGTACGCCACTATCAACCCTGCAACCGCGTCCTCGTACACTCCTACCCTATGGATCAGGTCGTTGTTTATCCCGCTCCTTACTATGAAGAAGTTGTCGTATATCCTAGCCGCCCTGTCGTTCAAACAGGTTTTTCTTTTGGCTGGTTCTGGCGTTAATTAAAATTAAAGCAATCTAGTGCTCTAACTAGCACTAGATTGCTTTATTTCTATCTAAGGCATCTTCGCTGTGGCCTCATGAAGCAACAACTTAGTATCAATGCCTTCTTTTAAACTTGAGACTATCAACGCCATCGCTGCGGAATTGTCGCCAACTCCCGGGATGATGACGTCAGCAAAGCTTTTGCTTGGCTCGACAAACTGCAAATGCATCGGCTTCACCGTTGTCAGATACTGCGACTGCACGCTGAAAAAATCACGACCTCTCTCGTGAATATCACGCTCTATTCTGCGCAAAAGCCTAACATCATCGTCAGCATCAATGTATATTTTAAGATCGAAAAGATCTCTCACTTCAGGTATTGCAAGGAGCAAAATCCCTTCGACGATGATCACTCTTGCAGGTTGAACTGCAACAAAATGAGATTCGCGAGAATGCGTTTTAAAATTATAAACGGGTTTACGTATCTCTTTGTTGTTTTTCAAATCAATTAAATGAGTCCGCAGAAGAGCAAAATCCAATGAATCGGGGTGATCAAAATTTGTTTGCGCGCGTTTTTCTAATGAAAGTCCCTGAAGATCTTTGTAGTAGGAATCTTGTTCGATCAAAATAGCTTGCTTGCCAAAAGCTTCTTGCAGCTTGCGAGCTAATGTCGTTTTTCCCGAACCTGTTCCACCTACAATCCCGATTAAAATGTGTTCATCTGCTGATAATAAATTAATGCATACGATGGCAAGCAATGTTAAAATCCGTAACATATTTCTCCTATTTATTTTTACTAATTAAAAAACTCTAAGATACTCTCTTAAGAGCAATGCAAGAGATCTCAATCAAAGCTCCTAGAGGCAATTCCGCGACTTGAATCGTCTGCCTTGCCGGTGCGGCAGGGCCGGTAAACCTCTTGGCATATTCTTCATTCATTTCAGCGAAATCGCGTTTTAAATCTTTAAGGAATACATCCGTGCGCACAACGTGCTGCAAACTGCTCCCGGCTGCTTGTAAAATTGCTTCCATGTTATCGATGACACGCTTGGTTAATGCCTTGATGTCACCTTCAACCAATTTTGCTGTCTGGGGATCGACAGGCAGCTGGCCTGAAACGAAAATGAATTGTGCGTCTGAAGACGCTAATATTCCCTGGGAATAGGGTCCTATGGCTTTTGGGGCTTGCGCCGTATCGATTTTTTCTTTCTCCGACATAAATACTCCTAAAAAATATTTCTCCGATATTTTTGTGGAATGGTCTGTTTTTGTGAAGCTAAAATACGCGTTTATCGATAGGCAGCCTCACGGAACATCATGGAAAAACGATGGCGGAGCTTGAAATTTAGTGATCTTTATTATACAGATGATGATTACCAAAAATTTCATTTTACAGAGAGTATTTTGATCATCACACTGAACATGCACGCAAACTACTTGATACCCGACACAAAAAAAGATTTTCCAACGAGCCCCAAACTCACATAAGGAGAGACTTTTATGAATACAAGCACACTCTTTAGCCAAAGTGCCCGCCAGCAAATTGCTCAATATCTTTCACAATTAGTTGCTGATACCTATCTCCTATATATTAAAACTCAAAACTTCCATTGGAATGTCATCGATCCTCGATTTCACTCCTTGCACGAGATGTTCGACGATCAATATAAACAGCTTGCTGAAGCTATCGATGAAATCGCCGAACGCATCAGAGCCTTAGAAAGCAAAGCCCCGGGCTCCATGCGCCAATTTCTTGAATTGACATCATTAAACGAGTCCGATGCCAATCTCACTGCCGATAAAATGATCGAAGAACTTTTAAGCGACCATGAGCAGATTGCCCAGTCCATTCGTCCCCATATCGAAGAGACAAGCACGCTTGGCGACGAAGGAACTGCTGATATGCTCATTCAACGGCTAAAATATCACGAAAGGACTGCCTGGATGCTGCGAAGCCATTTACATCAACACAAATCCAAAAGCTAAAGGAAGACAATTTATGGAAGCGATAATCATCAAAGAATTTGGTGGTGTTGAAAAACTTCAACTTACCACTGTTCCCACTCCAAAACCCACTGACAACGAGGTATTAATCGAAATCCACGACAGCGGCGTCAACCCGGTCGACTGGAAAATCCGCGAAGGCCTACTCAAAAGCCGCCTGCCGCATGAGTTTCCTCTCATCTTAGGATGGGAAGCCGCGGGACGCGTCGATGCCATCGGAAAAAAGGTCAAAAACTTCAAAGTCGGCGATGAAGTCTATGCCTATTGCCGTAAACCCACCGTTAAAGAAGGCACCTATGCCGAATATATCTGCCTGGATGCCCAAAACGTTGCGCTAAAACCCAAATCGCTTTCTTATGCCCAAGCAGCTTCTATTCCTCTAGCAGGCCTCACAGCTTGGCAGTCGCTTTTTGACTCGGCCAATTTGCAAAAAGGCGAAACAGTCCTTATTCATGCCGGCGCCGGCGGCGTTGGCGGCTTTGCCATCCAGTTCGCTAAAAATGCCGGTGCTACGGTGTACACCACAGCGGGTCAGGAAAATCACGACTACGTGAAAAAACTTGGCGCCGATGAAGCTATCGATTACAAAAAAGAAAATTTTGCTTCTAAGATGAAAACTTTGTGTCCAAAAGGCGTCGATGTCATTTTTGACACTGTCGGAGGAAAAACATTTCACGATAGCTTAGCCCTGCTGAAGCCCGGTGGCCGCATCGTCAGCTTGCTTGAGCACCTCGAGCCTGCTGATGCTGCTAAACGCAACATCAAAGCCTCCTACGTTTTTGTTAGCCCTAATGCCATGCAACTAAAACAAATTGGCGATCTCATCAACAAAGGCAAAGTTAAAACGCCAAAGATTGAAGAGATCCCTTTGAACCAAGCGGCAGAAGCTCTTGAAAAAATCCGCAAAGGCCATACCTGCGGAAAAATTGTTCTGAAAGTCAAATAGGAAGACAGAATCCAGAAGACAGAATCCAGAAGACAGAATTCAGAATCCAGAATTCAGAATTCAGAATGAAGACAGGTAGTCGGTAGGAATCCGCGATTCAAAAATTGCATTGCAGGATTTTTCCCCATCGGGGAAGGCGTAGGTAGCCTCGGGTTTTCAACCCGAGGTGCCTAGATTCAAATTGTTGCGTCTCGTTAGAGCCGCAAGATAGACGTTGAACAAAAAATTCGTTTAGGCTAATTTCCTTGCGACCCTAGCGGGGCGCAAATGCCCCTTTACAATATCCCTCGGGTTGAAACCCGAGGCTACCCACGCCTTCCCCGATGGGGAAAAATCCTGCAATGCAATTTTTGAATCGCGGATTCCTACCGACTACTGGCTACCGACTACTGGCTACCTGTCTTCATTCTGGATTCTGGATTCTGGATTCTGAATTCTGTCTTCCTACTAGCTACTTCTTTTTGTCTAGCTGGGGCTGCATCACATGAAATTGCTCTCCGATGGTCAGCAATAACTGCTCTTCTAAATGCTTGGCGAGCTCGGGATGATGCTTGTGCAGCCATTTCCTAAACTTATAGGTTTTATTGAATAGCTCCTGGTTGGCAACTTCTGACTTCTTAATCTCTTCGTTATGCACAAATTGGCCTACGTCGATATGGATAGGGTCGCCTTCAAACACACCTGTATTTTGCATCAAAGCATGATCATTATCAGCAAGTCCGCGCTCATATTCGGAAAGCACAAGTTTCACAAGACGCGTCAAAAGGCCTTTGGCTTCTTCTGCCTTGCCGGCTTCCATCATTTGATTTAAGGTCGCACAAAGCATCTTGGCGCGCTTTTGAATCAAAAATTCCATGTCATCTAAGTTCAGATGATGCTCAAAGCCCATTTTATCAACGATTGTGAGCGTTTTATTTAAATCGTCGGTTTTATTTAAATGGACATAGACAAGGCCAGTCTCTGGCCTAAGTTCTTCAAAAGCAATTTTCCAGCTCGTAAAAATCGCTTCCAGCTTTTTTTGTTTCTTATCGATTTTTCCTAGGCGATAACTATCAACGGCGGGAATAAAAGCAAAGTAATCGAGCCACAGCTGAGGGGTAAAGCGTTGATATTTAAAAAACTTTAGCACATATTTTCCATCGTCGCTTGCAAAGACATAGGACTGGCATCCTTTGCCAAGATATGTGAACTTCTGATCCAAAATAGCGTTAAAAACATCTTTTTCTTGTGGAGATAGAGGTTTTGTGTCCCAGCGCGCATCGTAGGCTAGCGTAGAACTGATGTTTCCGATGGTAAAGCCGCCTGTCACGCCATAATAAAGACGGCTTGCCCCATAAAGGGCTGCTAAAAATACACACGCGTAAAGCAGAATTCTGATGATTTTTTTCATAAGCAATCGCACTCTAATCGGTTAAATGATTAAGTTTCATTTCAAAGTAAGGAAGCAACTCAGGATAGTGTTTATTGAGCCATTTGCGGAAATATTCGCTTTTATAAATCATAGCTTCTTGATAGACGGAAGGTTTTGCATAAGAGTCGTCTTTGATAAAACGGCCGATATCGATATGGATGACCTTGCCGTTCAATAGGCCTGCATTGCGGGCAATATGGCGGTCATCTTCAGCAAATCCCCTCTTATTTTCGGCAATATAAAAATCGATAAGGTCATCGAGCACTTTTTCAGCTGATATCATATTGTGCTGGGCCATATAATTTGTAATCACATCGGCGATGACATCGCCTTTTTTCTGCACTAAAAAGACGACTTCATCAAGGTCTATGACGTGGCCAACCCCTATTTTGTCGGTGATGATGAGCTTTTTATTGAGATGATGGCTTTGATTGAGGTGAACGTACACTAAGCCAGTTTCATTTTTTAGCTCTTCAAAGGCAATTTTCCAGCTATTGAAGATCTCTTCCAGCCTTTTTCTGCGCTCTTGTAGTTTTGTCTGGCGATAATGCTCTAAAGGCGGAAAGGGTAGCGAAGTCTTTGTCAGCAACGCTGGCAGGCGCAGTTTTTGAAATTTTAGGAATTTGATCACATAACGCTGATCTTGGCTTTCAAAGACATAGGCTTGATGGCCCTTGGCGAGATAGGTATAAGGCTGGTCTAATGCAGCCTCGAGCTCATGCTGCTCTAAATCTGTCAATGGCCTGATTTCCCATTCTCCCTGATAGGGCTCATCAGAGGTAATATGACTAATAAAAAAACCGTCATTGAGATTCCAGTAAAGGCGAGCAATACCCGCTCCTGCAAGAATAGCCAATATAACTGCCACCAATAGCCACCAGAACTTGCCTTTTATCTTGTACACTATGCCTAGCATGCATCCTTTCCTCGTTTCGCACAAAAATCATAAATTATCTGCATTTCTCAGGCAATCATGAACTCATTAAATAGGCGCAAAAAAACAAAAAAAAACCCGCTAACGCCATTGGCGTTAACGGGTAATAAAAAATTTACAAAATAGAGGCTCTTATTATTTTACCAAGTCTTTAAGGGCTTCGTCGATGGCATTTTTAAATTGATCCGGTTGCGCAGCCGCTAATGCCTTCTTAATATCCTCTTCTGATGCCCCTGGAGCCAGTTTTTTTCCGACAGAAGTTTTAAAATCATCTTTTTTCAGTTCTCGCAGTTGAGCTTTAAGATCTTTAATTTGATCCTTTGGTAATTTCTCGATAGTGCCATCTGGAAGTGTCTTACCAACAATTAAGTTCAATTTTTCCTCTTGGGCTAGAATCAATGCTTTATTTACTGGTAAGAGTTTAGAGTTTTTTAATGCATCATCGATTCTCGTTCTTTCTAGATTTTCCCAATCTCGTTCTGGATTGGCCGCTCCAGTATCAGTTACTATTGTACCTTTGTGAAGTTCTTTTGCTTTTTTCTTTAATGCGCGAGTTATTTTTTCTTGTTCGGTAAGACCTTCTTCATCTTTGCCTTTGTTTTTGAGGTGTTGAATACGGTCTTCCTCATCTTTTTTCAGTTCCTCTGGAGTCATTTTTGGTTTCAGTTTTACACCTTGATGGATCTGTTTTAAAAGGTCATTTTTTGCTAACTTCGCCTCGCGTTCAGCATCAATTTCCTCAGAAGTTTTCGGCTTGAAGTCTTTTTGTTTCGCCTGCATTTCGTCTAAAAACGAACTTCCTGTTTTATCGTCAGCGCCGTTTGAGGGTTGCTTCGGAGGTTGCTTGATGGGGGGCTTAGATGGAGGTGGTGAACCAGGAGGTGGAGGTGGTGTTGGACCAGGAGGAGATGGTGGAGTTTCATCTGGGGCTTTGGCTTCGTCAGGTGTTTCGGTTTCATCCGTTGGCTCAGTCTTGCCTTTTGCACCATCGGTTTCATCAGGTGGAGTTTCAACCTTTGGACGCTCTACTTTAGTTTTGTCCTCTGCAGGCTTAGTCCGTTGCTGTTTTCCGGGTAATCCCAATATCTCATTTTTAATCTGCTCACACTCTTTGACTTTCGCTGCATATTTTTTATCACTCAGATGACTTTTAAATACTTTAAACAAATTTTCGAGACCTTCCTTTTCTTCTTTAGTAAATGCTTTGTGGGAAGGATCATTAAATGATTTTTGTGCTATGAGAAGAGCAGCCTGGGCGGTTTTAACAACTAAATCAGGAGCCCCTTTAATAGTTATTGCCGGTCCTAGCCTAAGTTTAATAAAGAGATTATTGAGGGCTATAATAAATCTGCCTTTCAATGTGTGGCGAGCTACATCTTTACAAGCCACTTGATAGTTGGTCTTTAAATCATCAATCGCCCCACTGAGTGGAGTCGCCTCTTTTCCATTAACCCTTGTCATAATCTCCTCCTTGTCTTCACTGCTTTCTTTAATTATACGACAACTTCATAAAATGAACAATTAAAAACAACTAACATTCCCAACTCACAAACAAATTAAAATAATAAAGCAGCACCCTTTAGACTCAAAAACATTATTATAAAGGACTTACATTCTAAAATAGATCAAGGCTATGTTTCTGTTATTTTTAATTGGCATAGCAGGAATAATTAATTAAAAAACCCGATCTTATCGATCGGGTTTTGTAAAAAATGCGATTGCACTCTTTTTATTTCGGAACCTCAATTTTTTGTCTTTGTTTTGCAAGCCTGTCCTGCAGTTCCGAAGTAGTGTCTGATTTTTTGAGAGGCTCTGTTTTTTTAAGATTTGGATCCGATTTTTTTAAATTAGCTTTCATGTCTGCTATGCTTTTATGATTAATTTTTCCAGTAGGGTTGGACTCAGAGGACTCTGGTTTTGGTGGAACTTTGGGTTTAACGGAGTTTGGTTTTGGAGGTTTTACTGGTGGCGGATTTAATGGAGGAGCTGAAGGAGCTTCCGCGGAAATGAGTACAGGACCATCGGGATTGTCATTTGCCAAAGGTTGATTTGGCAGATTTGGATGAGTTAAAGCCCCATTGTCGCTGATAGGTTCTGGTACAGTCACATTTACAGTTCCATTATTTTGTCTGTTGGATGGTAGCACTTGCAGCTTTCCAATGAGATTATCGATGTTTTTAACAGCAGTCTGTTTAGCTGTGCTAATGGATTGGTTTTTTGTCTTTTTCTTGGAGATTTTATCGCGCAATCCTTCCATAAACTGCGTTGCCGCTGTCAATTCATCATCTTTTAAGGCTTGTGTTTTTGCCTGAATTTCACAAGCTTTGTAAGCAGCTTCAACAACTTTATCTAAGCGAGTATGGGTAGGATCCCATTTGCCCCCCGAGATTGCACCGAAGAAGTTTCTGAGGAACTTCACAAGTTTGCCATGAAATGATTTTTTAGCAATGATTGCAAATTGATCCGTCACAAATGAGTCTTTCATCGCCTTGGGCAATTGCAGAATCCCGTTGTGAAAATTTTGTCCAGTTAATGAAACTTTAACCATGTTTTCCCCCCTTATCATGAGCCTTAATTTTTATTATTAGATAAAACTAATAAACTATATAAAATTGGGTAAAAGTTTAATCAAAAACCACAAATATGTCAACATCATAATTCAAAAAAGACCAAACTAAACCTTTTTACTCAATTAATTTTTAATGAATTTTCTCAATTTGGATGGTGCTTTGTATAAATGCACAAGATGCAGCAAATTCAACCTTGATGTTGTTCTTATGGTGGTGTGAAAAATCACTTAAGCATTCAGTCGCCCTTCGTTTTCACTATGCTTTAGAGCCATTTTACTCTCGGTTCTTGGACATACTTAACGTCTTTTTGCCCTAAGTCCGGAGTGAAAACGGAGGACGACCCGATTACAGCCCACAGTGACTGAAGCGATTAGCGAAGGAACTGTGGGACAGAAACGCCAAAGGGGTGGAGCCCGGAGCGGATGCGAAGGGCGACTGAATGCTTAAGTGATTTTTTCATAACCCCGTCAAGAGGACATTATTTTGACAGCACTTATGAAACTGTGAAAAAAGCGATGCAAAATAAAAAAAAAAGTGCTAAGTAACGTTCTAGCTATCAAACTTGAGGAGAGGAATGCCAAGAAACTACCCAGCGCTTAAAGGAAATCTATTAGGTCTTTGGAGCTATTCACAAAAATTCTTGATCGTATGCGCTTTCTTTATCGCCGCCATTGTTGTCGCTGTGTACTTCATGGTTAAAGCACAAAATGAGATCATTTATCCTACAGAGCTTGAATTACAAGGAATCAAATATCATCACCTTCTGCGACAGCTGCAGGAAAAAATCCCTAAACATCAATTGCTTGCTCGGCGCTACCTTGCCGAAGATCATTCCTTAAGAAATGAACTTCTTGCTCTGCAATCACAAATTAATACCGATTTTCAAAACCTACAAATCTTCGCTGAAGAGCACGAACACTCCACAAACAGCCTCAACTATAATGTTCAACAACGTGAGTCGTCTAATTTGAAACCGCAAGAATTAGAAAAGTCCTGGATTGAAATTACCCAGAAGGTTTTCAACCTAACACAGGAAGCTAGCGATGGCGCCCATACGTCTTTGTTAAATAGCCTTCGTCTTTTTACAACGTATATTAGCGATGCGACACTTACGCAAGACCCTGGCAAAACCACCTATTTTTTGCTTAACATCTTGGTAAACTATCTCCCCAATGCTCAAGAGGCTATTACTGAGATCATGAATTTGAGCGAACGCCTGAAAAAGGAGAAATCTTTGACCTCGGAGCAGCGTGAAAACCTAATTTCACTCATTGCCCGTTTATCTTTTAATAGTGAAAATATTAAAAAAAATCTCAATGAAGCTATTCTCACTGAACACAATTTGGAAGGAAACGAGGAGACGGTAAATAAATTAAATGATGTCTTGAAAGAATTTACTGAAGCAGAACAGATTTTTATCGCGACAGCTAACGAGAAAATCTTACATGCCTCAGAGCTTGGTGAAAATCTTCCTCCATTCATATTACTCGGAACTAAAGCTCTCGATGTGAGTTACACCCTTTGGGATTTTACATATGAAGAAATCAACAATCTTTTAATTCAACGCATTGAAAGACTTCGCATGCAGCAATTTATCAGCTTAATTTCTGCAGCGCTCTTGACTCTTATTGGAATCGTTTTAGGATTGCATCTGATTAATTCCATTATCAAACCGCTCAAAGTATTAGCATCGTCGGCAAAGCATCTGACTTTAGGAGATCTCTCCATACGCGTTCCTATTTTTAATGATGATGAAGTTGGCCAAGTCAGTGTAGCCTTTAATCAGATAGCCGAATCTTTTCAAGAACTTATTGGCCAATTTCAAAGAGCTGGAATACAACTTACCACTTCCACGACGGAAATTGCAGCTGCAGCTAAGCAGCAGGAAGCCACCGTTGTAGAACAAGAAGCTACGACCAAACAGATTGCAGCAACAGCTAGGGAAATATCCACGACGGCAAAAGACTTTGCGAGAACGATGAATGAGGTCAGCAGCACCGCTGAACAGACGTCGGCCTTAGCCTCGTTAGGAAAAGCTGGGCTCAGCCAAATGGAATCGATCATGCGCCAGATGGTGGAAGCTTCTGCAAATATTGCTTCAAAGTTGGCGGTATTGAATGAAAAAGCCGGCACCATCACAAGTGTGATTACGACGATTACTAAAGTCGCTGATCAAACGAATTTGCTTTCTTTAAATGCTTCCATAGAAGCTGAAAAAGCAGGCGAACACGGCAGAAGCTTCTCGGTTATTGCAAGAGAGATTCGCAGACTCGCCGACCAAACGGCCAATGCCACTCTCGACATCGAAAAAATGGTCAATGAGATGGTGTCGGCCGTTTCCGCCGGTGTTATGGGTGTAGACAAATTTACCGAGGAGATCCATACAGGCGTAGGCCAAGCCTCTACCGTCAGCGAACAACTGTCGAAAATCATCGAACAAGTTCAGCAGCAAACATCAAGCTTTGAAACAGTCAACCAAGGCATGCAAGCTCAGACGTTAGGCGCCGAACAAATCAACGAATCAATAAATCAATTAAGCGAATCGGCACAACAAGCAACAGAATCGATACGTCAATTTCATAGAGCCATTGAGCAGCTAAACAATGCGGCCAAAGAGATGCAAAGCGCCGTTGCAAAAATAAAACGTTAAAAAGACTTCTTTCGAAACTCCATTTGATTATTAAAATGACCCTTCTTTGCCTTTTTTTAGTTCTTGCTAGCCAAGCAGAGGCAATCTACGCATCGCCTTCTTGGGATGGCGTTAACTTGGAAAATCGATCGCGGTATCATAGCAAAGCTAAAAACGTCAATTTTTTCGATGAAACCGACAATGCTTCTTTTTCCCAACAAAATATTGAAACAAAAGAAGATGCGTTAATTAAAAGCTCTCCTGAAAATAATCTCGGGATTTTGAATGTAATCAAAGGCGTTCGAAGATACGCTGATAACAGTAATTTCGTTAGCGTATACCATAGAAAAGAACTTTTTGTTCCAGCAGTACCACCCAATATATCTGGGCGAGGCCATGGTTTCCTCCCTGCCAAAGACCCCCAAGGCAACATATTTCATCGCCTTGTCTTAACAGACGACTATCCATCAGGAAAAACAC
>JABDEI010000027.1 GCA_013287145.1 Chlamydiota bacterium | reverse complement strand
GATGAAATGCTTATTAGAAGCAGATTCCTTCGCGAAAAGCAGTGAAGAAAGAGAACACGTGACCCCCTATTTTTACCGTCATCCCGAACGGTTTAAACTTGGCAATCTCTCTTATGACACGGACGAATCATCGCAGCGTTGGACAGTAGACACCCCTGATGACTTTAAACTTATTTCAAAAATCATTGAAAGCTTGTATCCAATCAATCCAAGTTTTAGCATGGAGGATATTCTGGCTTTATTAAAAAAACATCCCGACTGGCTAAAGATTAATGCTCATGTTCTGCAAAAAGAATTAGGACAAAAATAAGGTATGGAAAGCGAAGAAATTGGTTTTGAAATCGTTAGACCTTTGGAAAGCCATGCTCAGTTGATTATGGCGTGGCGCAACAATCCCGAAACTTTGCAGATGTCTTTTCATACTAAGCCTAAGGAATGGAGTCCTTTTTTTAACGAATTCTTAGATCGCTATTTTGCATGTCCCGGACTGCCTCCCTTGTTTGTCCTCTATCAAGGCAAGCGTGTTGCTTTCTTGCGTTTTGAATTAGTTGCCCATCCGATACATTTTTCTCGACGTTGTTGTCAGATTTCGATTAATGTAGCTCCTGAATGGCGCGGCAAAGGTATCGGCCAAACAGCTCTGCATGCTGTTAAAGCTTGGGTGGCAGATGAAGGGTACGATGCTATCTACGCAGAGATTAAGGAGGAAAACCTTACTTCTCGTAAAGCTTTTGAAAAAGCCGGCTATAAGAAACTTGAAGATGCCAAAAAACAACTTCCTGACTCTACAGAAGTCGTTTCCATATGCCGCTATCTCACAAAATTAGATTCTCCCTGGCCGCGATCTGAAAATGGTAAAATATTCATCATTGCCGAAGCGGGATCCAATTGGCGCATGGGTACCTATGAGCGCGATCTTAAGATGGCCAAAACCCTTATTGAAGTGGCTGCTGATGCCGGCGCCGATGCCATTAAATTTCAAGTATTCCGCCCTGAAACAGTCTATGTAGAAAATGCGGGCCAAAGCGATTATTTATCTGATGCTGGAATCACAGCTGATATTCGCTCGATTTTTGCCGACTTAGCCATGCCCTATGAAATGATTCCTGAACTTGTCGACTATTGCAAAAAAAATGACATCATGTTCATGGTGACTCCTTTTTCGAAAAAAGACTTTGAGATGATAGATCCCTATGTTTCTATACATAAGATTGCTTCATACGAAATTACTCATCTGCGTCTTTTGGAGCTAGCAGCCCACTCCGGAAAGCCCCTCATCCTTTCCACCGGCGCTGCCACAGAAGATGATATCGAATGGGCTGTCAAAACCTTCCAGGCTCATGGCGGCAAAGACTTGACTTTGCTGCAATGCACCGCGCACTATCCCGCAGAAGCTTCTAGCATGAATCTAAAGGTCATCCCTTGGTTTATTCGCCGCTTTCACTGTCGAGCTGGCCTTTCAGATCATAGCCGCAATCCTACCTATGCACCTATTGCTGCAGTGGCACTCGGTGCTACTGTCATTGAAAAGCATTTTACTTTAAGCAATAGCCTGCCGGGGCCCGATCATGCTTTTGCAATCACACCGCATGAACTTAAAGAGATGGTTCGCGCCATACGCCGCATTGAAGTGATGCAGGGGTCAGGGATTAAAACCATTCATGAAAGCGAAAAAGAATTGCTCACCTTTGCAAGGCGCGGAGTTCAAGCTATCTGTGAAATCAACGCAGGCGATTTTTTAAAAGAAGGGGAAAATATCGATATCCTTCGCCCAGGCAAGCAACTCTTAGGTGTGCACCCAAAATATCTTGCAGAATTGGAAGGGAAACCAGCTAAGCGCAAGATTCCCTTGGGAAGCGGAATCCAAAAAGGGGACTGGTAAGGGAAAGGATGAAGGCTGAAGGATGAAGGATGATGAGAGAAAAGAAGAAAGGATGAAGAAAACGAGCGTTTGGTGTTTGCATTCTGTAACTTCTCTGAATGCTAAGAAATCTATTTTCCCCATAGGGGATTGCGTGGGTAGCCTCGGGTTTCAACCCGAGGTTTATCGAGAAAAAGAGTTGCGCCCCGTCAGGGTCGCAAGAGTTGCTTCGTTTAGCTCCCAAGAAATTAATGGAAATGAATATTTTTTACGCCCTCACGCATATCTTGCGGCTCTAACGAGACGCAAAGCTTTATACTTGTCACCCCGAGTTAAAACTCGGGGCTACCCACGTTTTCCCCTAGTGGGGAATGGATTTAGGCGACAACGTCATTCTGAATTCTGGATTCTGAATTCTGTATCCCTTTTTTTAGAAATATGAAAAGTAACAAGCTTCTAAATTTCACTAACTTGAAAGCTGTTTTGATCGATCTCGACGGCACTATCGCTGATAGCATACCAATTTTATACAACGTCTACGCAACGTTTTTGAAGGAATATGGCCGTCAGGGATCAAAAGAGGAATTTCAAAGTTTAATGGGCCCCTCCCTTATAGAAATTGTAAAAAAAATTAAATTATTACATGAGTTAGATGATAAACTCGATGCGATGATTAAAAAATACTTCCAAATGCTGCTTTGGCATTATTCCCACGATGTCAAACTCTTCGATGGGGTTCGCGAATTTTTAAACTATGCCAATGAAAAAAAACTCAAGCTCGCTCTTGTAACTTCTGCCGGCAAACACTTGAGCGAAGCTTTTTTGAACTCTTGTAATCTTTCTACTCTTTTTGATCTCGTCATGACTGGAGATAAAGTTACAAAAGGCAAGCCATCGCCGGAAATCTATCAAAAGGCATTGCAAGAGCTCAACGTTGCTCCAGAAGAGGCCATAGCCGTGGAAGATTCTCCCAAAGGCATTGAGTCGGCTCTCAATGCAGGTCTTGCTGTTCTTTGTTTTAATCCTATTTCAAAAATCTCTTTTGGAAATCGAGTTCTGCCTGTACACTCGTGGCAAGAAATCCTTAATCTTTTTCAGAATAAAATATGACTCACTATCAGATCCTTCCACTTACCGATGATTTTATTTTTGAGCTCCATGCAGAACCCAACAATATAGCCTTGTCCCCAGGTCTTATTGGAGAAATTGAAGCGGTTTGGGCCAAGGAACAGCAAAAACAGCCCAAAATTTTTAATGGTAAAATCCTCAGCGCTCTAACCTTAGAAAATAATAGGCTAACAGGCGCCTTCGTTGACTACAAAATTTATGTGGCTCAAATGCGCCGTCCCGATTTGTACCCCTTCTTAAAGGTAAATCCCGTTACCATCAGTGGAATCACAATCTCTGGTGATTATATTTTAATGGGGCAGCGTTCAGAAAATGTCTTATACCCGCTTTATCACGAGCTCGCTCCTTCAGGTGGTTTAGATCCTAATTCCTTGATTAACAATAAAATCGACGTCCGCAAACAATTTGAATTGGAGCTTCATGAAGAAACGGGAATTGCGCCAATGCAGGTACGCTGGATTGAACCCTTCGCCCTTATCATCGATCCTAAGACTCACACCCATGAAATTTGTGCTAAAATTTCCTTGGATTCGACTCCATTGCCGGACCTGCATTACCCCAATCAAGAATACCAAAATCTTGTTTGGGTGCCTCAAAATCACCTTCCTCATTTCATAGCCAATCACCACCCCGATAATTTCATTGAGCTTTCCCTTTTTCTTATTCAAAAATTTGTGCTAGAATGATTTCCCGTTAAGAAGGTACCCACTGTGAAATATTCAAATTTAAAGGCTTTTGAAAAACATCTTACTGGATCAAAGCCAAATCACTTCGCTCAAACTTATCTGATTTTGTGCAAAGAAGCCTTTGAGCGCAAAACCGCAGTGGACGCCCTCATCGCTGCCTTTTTTCAAGAAAAAAAAGAGGCTGAATTGGGCGTTAAGCACTTTGAACCGGAACATGCTGAATTAAATGATATTCTACGGGAATTGAACGCCCGCTCTTTTTTTTCAGAGCGTAAATTAGTCATTGTGCATCAGACCGATAAGCCTTTAAAAGCACTCTTAGATGGCTTGTTGGCTTATTTATCCCATCCTAATAAAGACACTTATCTAATCCTGGCGGCTCCATCCATCAATCACGCAACAAATTTTTATAAACAGGCTGAGAAAATAGGCGTTGTTTTGGAGGTTGCTGAAGAAAAACCCTGGGAGAAAGAAAAAACAATGGTGGAATGGGTGCAAGTGAAAGTGGCTTCAGAGGGCAAGCGCATTAACCCGCAAGCCTGCCAGCTCCTTGTTAAGCAAACCGGCACCGACCACGCTCTTATCAGCAGCGAGCTGGAAAAATTATTTTGCTACATCGGATCGCGCAATGAAATTACCTTGCAAGATGTCGGGGCTGTTTGCATCAGCGTCAATTATGAAAATATCTGGCAGCTAGGGGAAGCTCTTTTTCGTAGAGAAGCCGGGACGGCATTGCGCATCAGCAAAGCGTTAATAGCCGACGGCAGCCAGATGCTTGCGCTTTTGCGGCAAATGAGAAGCCAATTTCAAACGGAATATCAAGTGTGCTCTATTCTGGCTAAGGGCGGTCATGCCGGCGATGTCACGCAACAGTTCCCTTATATGCGCGGTCAGATCTTAGAGCGGCATATGCAGATGGCGCGTGAATATGGCATGGAGCGTTTGAATAAAGGACTGCTCACAATCGATGAGACTGAATTAAAAGCAAAGAATGGCAACATCGATCCAGACTTGCTTCTAGAAATGCTATGCATAAAACTTACGACATAAGGACATATTATGGCAGAGAAGCCGGCTTTATTACTTTTACCTAATTTATTAGGCGATCACAAACACCATCAAGTTTTTCTTCCTGCAAGTGTAGATAAAGCTGTCCAGACTTTGGATGGACTCATCGCGGAGAGCGATCCGGCAGGGCGGCGTTTTCTTGGACGCTTCGAAACAAAAAAACCACTTAGAGATATGCCTATCGCTGTTTTTGATGAAAAAACCCCAACAAGCCATCTCGATTTCTTGCTTGATCCCATGAAAAAAGGGGAGCGCTGGGGCTATGTTTCCGATGCAGGCCTTCCTTGCATTGCAGACCCCGGGGCAAAGTTAGTACGCAGAGCCCGTACCCTGGGCATTCCCATCCAAGCCTTTGTGGGGCCTTCAGCGATAGCTCTGGCTTTGATGCTGTCCGGCTTGCCAGGGCAGCGTTTTATGTTTCATGGCTACCTTGATAAAGAACCTGATATGCGGAAAAAAGAGATCGCTAAGCTAGAAAAAACTGCGAAAGCCGATAAAGTCACCCAAATCTTTATCGAGACTCCCTACCGCAACCGCCATTTGCTAGAAACGCTTTTGAGCACTCTTTCCGATAAGACGTGGTTATGCGTTGCTTGGGAGCTGACGATGCCCGATCAAGGCATCCTTTCTCAGCCTGTTTCTGTTTGGAAAAAAAGTCCTTTGCCCAATCTAGATAAGCGTAACGCTATTTTCCTCTTTTCTAGCGACATATAGGATTCACTCAAGTACACACTTCAACCTAGAAAAAAAATTGAACAGCCGGTTGAAAAAAGGTGTGGGAAGTGGCAATGAAAAAATGGAATATTCTTTGAGGTTTACATCCAGATTATTTTCTGGATGGACCATGCAACTCTATTGTTTCGTCATTTTTTAAAGAACGCAGTTGCAATGTCGCAGAAGATGAGTTTTTTGGATCTAGCGTCTCTTTTAAAATTACAAAATCATTTCCTCTTTCCTCAAGAAGATATCGCGCATAGCCTTTTTCATTGCCATACTTTTCCCAAAATTTTGTGCTTGTGCCAATCTGGGTTGTTTTGTATTCGCTGCCATCGGTGAAGATGTACTTTAATTTAAAGCCAACGACTATCATGCCTCCACCTCTCCAGTCAGCTACAGGGTCAATTACTTCAATTTTTGCAATAGATATACAATCAAAGAGTGAAGTCATTTCAATTAGTTCGTTTGTTTCCAGATCCTGCACTACCAAGATATTAGCATAACCTCTGCCAGCTCCTGTCTTTTCTTGACGAAGATCTAGAATCGAATATGGCTTGTCTTCATAGTAACCATGAAATTTAAAAGAATCAGCCTGCAAGGTTACATAATAATCGTTTAATGTAAAACTGACTTCATATTTATCTTCGGAGTTTTTTATGCGAACATGTTTGGCGAAAACGGTGGCAGGATCATCATTAGCAGGGAATTTAGAGGTAAGAGAGGGACCTTGAGCATCAAATTCAAGTCCTGTTTTTAAAATCCTTATTTTAAACCACGATTGGTTATCTTGGTCTAAAATGTATCCTTCTTGAAGAATTTGAAGATCGTCTCCATTAGACAGTAATTCAGAAGGATAAAAAATAGCTCCGCCAGGATTATCAGCATCGATTCGAGCAACTAATAAGTGATTTTCATCTATCTTAAATTCTATATTGTAGGAAAGGAGTTTGGGCAATAGTTGTTGGGTTGTAAATATTACATTTTTAGCTTGATAATCTTTTACTTTAAAAATGCGGGAGTGTATCGAATTTTCTGCAGCAGACGTTGCCGTATATGAAAAAAGAGAGAAAAACCCAAAGAGCATCGATAGAAGAATATGCCGGGAAAATAAACTCATGAAATTAAATCCTATTATTTATAATAAATAAGTTATTTTAATATAAATTGTGTTTTAATTCAATAAAAACTAATGTTTTTTAATTAGATGAGCTCGGAAGCGATGGCATCGTAAAGCAGGATGCCGCGTCTGGTTAAGCATAGGCAATTGTTTCGATATTGAATCAGGCCTTCTTGTTGGAGTTTATCTAAAGTTGTTAGAAACTGAGCATCTAGATCGCCATGCTGTTCCTGGAAGTTTGCCAGATGAACTCCAGCGCATGTTCTTAAAGCGATGACAAAGAGCTCGCGTCTGGCAGCATCAAGAGACAACCTCTCTTCAAAGTCGACCGGGAAGCTGCCTTCATTAAGAATACGTGAATAAGTATTGAGATTGGCAATGTTTCTAAAGCGCGCCCCTTCCCAATAACTGAAAGCCGAAGGACCAAATCCTAAGAAAGGACGTCCCAGCCAATACCCTAAGTTATGTCTGGACATATGATCTCCCTTCGCAAAGGCTGAGATTTCATATTGGTTAAGGCCTGCTTTTTGCAGCGTGTCAATAGCTAATTCATACATGGCTAAGCTAGTGTCTTCATCCGGCATCATTGCCCGTATGGCAGTTTGATGCTTAAAGAAAAGGGCTGTTGGCTCAATCGTCATATTATACAAAGAAAGGTGTGTGATGGGAAGGCTTGATGCTTGCATAAGAGTATGTTGCCAGTCGGCTAGTGTCTGTCCAGGCAGATCATACATAAGATCTATCGAGATATTTTCTAGCCCGGCTTTTTCGGCTAGATAAACGCTTTGAATGGCCTTTTCAGCGTCGTGGGTGCGTGTGAGAATATTGAGCAGTTTATCGTTGAATGTCTGTATGCCGATGCTTAAGCGATTAATGCCTGCCTGAGCATATTGCTGCATTGCTTGAAGAGTGATATTTTCTGGATTGGCTTCCAATGTAATTTCAGGATGGGTGATGATGTTTGCATCCTTATAAATCCAATCCAAAATTTGAGCGATGAATGAGGCTCCCAATAGCGAAGGCGTCCCGCCACCGAAGTATATTGAGACAATTTCTTTTCCTTGCAGCTGAGGCAGCCTAAGACGCCACTCCTTTTGAAATCCTTCGACTAGCTGTTGCTTGCTTTCTTCTTTTTCAGGGATAACGTAGAAATGACAATAAGCGCATTTGCGCGTGCAGAAAGGAATATGAAAATATACCGAAACACGTTCAAAATTTGGTTTTGGACGTGTTTCGGTATATAAACTAATAGGGGATTTTGACATCAGGCTGCATCATTTAGGGGGCAAAAATAAGCGCTGATGTTTTTTACCATTCATTGGCATCGGGATCGATGATGCCTCCACGGCGCCAGCGATTGCGGTCGCTAAAGTAAGATTCATCTTCTTCATCTTCTTCTTTGGCTGTGGCTTCTTCTTCTGGACCATCTTCTTCTTCGCGCTCTTCAATGATTGAGCTTTCAAAGTCGGCTGCTTCAGTATCCATATCGAAGCCGGCATCACTTAATCCGCCGGTTTCGCCCATGTCGATGTCGGGAATTGTCGGCATTTCGGTGTAACCCGTGCGTGCTGTCGCGCGTTTTGGAGTCACGTATTCTTCTGCTTCGCCGCTTTCGCGTAAAAATTGAAGTCTCTCTTTTTCTTCTTCTATTTTATTTTGAATTGCTAGAATTTCTTCTTTATGCTTCACAATATCTTTCTTAGGAACGAGCCCGAGCTTCAACCACTGTTCAAGGTCGTTGAGTTCTATTTCCAGTTTTTTGAGTCGTTCACTTTTGATGTGCTTCATCGCAATCCTAACTTAATATTTGTAAGAAACTTATATCCAGCATATTGAATCATTTGATTCAACTCACATATGTGAATAGTGAATGGTGGAGTAAATCTCTCCATTGCATTAATCATGGCTCAATTTGCCTTTTAAAAACAAGAGTTTTTTTCACGTTTTTCTAAATTTTTCATATCTTATTGTCAATAGAAAACCTAAAAAAAGCGCTTCTGCAATCAAAAAAGCATAGTAATAACTCTCGCCGCCGCTGCCAAAACCGTAGCTATGCAACCCCGTTCCCAAAATATAATTTACTCCATACCACGTGAAGCTAATTGCTTGAAAACCTATAACAGCACCGATGCTGAGTCCAAAATAACGAATGTGTTGAAAGGTAAAGGCATGAATCCAAATTAGGTAAAGGCAGCACGAGATAAATGCCCAAGACTCTTTGGGGTCCCAATCCCAGAAGCGCCCCCAGCTCTCTGCAGCCCAAACACCGCCTAATATTGTGCCGGGGATGAGCAAAGCCGTCCCTAAATACATCGATTGCAAAACAGCCTTGCCGAGCTCTGCCATTAAAGGAGTTTCTTTTCGATTTAGAAGATAACTTATCAGATAAAGATGGCCTAAGATGCAGCATAACGCAAATACGCCATAGCTGCCGACGATCATGAGCACATGAATGATCAGCCAATATTGCGAATCCAAGACAGCCTGAACATTTTCTAGTGAATCATTGACGTTGGCTATTTTTAAGATGGCTAGTAGGGCAAGTGAAACTATGGCCGACGCAATGAGCAAAAGATTGCTTTTTAAAAAGAAACGAAGGACAAGGCTTGCAAGAACGGCAATCCAAGGCACATAAATCACCGTTTCAAACATATTCGAGACAGGCGGCCTTTGCAATATGTAGGCTCTCAAAATAAGCACGAAGGTATGAATTGCGAAAGTTAAAATCAGCAAAATAATGGCTGCGTAAGTCAGGGTTTTGTTGTTTAAGCCGATAGCCAAGCTAAACAGCAAAATGACCGCTAAGTAGAGGAAAATGCAAACTTCAATTAGGGGCATGCGGTAATAAAATTCTTCCATTTTGAGCTGCATAAGCGAAGGATATACCAAAGTTTTTTCTTGCGCTTTTTGATAAGATTTTCCACCCAAAGTAGCATAGCCATCAAGGAGCTGCTTCGCAAGTCGGTTTCTCAATTCCTCAATGGATTTTGAATCCTTTTTCGAATCTGCACTTAGATAAGCTTGCTTAAGTTCTAAATAAGAGGAACGAATCGCTTCAAACAAACCATCAGAATAAAGCGTGAAGTTCTTGGCAGGAAGAAGTGTCTGGCTATTAGGATCAAAGACAGCAACTTCTAAAGCAGCTAGTGAAAACCATTCGCCATTGCGTTTGCCAGGCAAAGCCTTCAGAGTGGTGCCTGCATTGGCTAAGCGCTGCATTAAAGGCGCTTGACTCTCTAAGGTTAAAGCCATTTCTTTTGGCGTTAAGCCTGCTTTGCGCAACTGCTCAACACTTTGGGGTAGTTCAATGTTGCCTTGATACGGCTGCAATAGAGAATATTGCCTCATCTGCCCCAATAGTGTGAGAAAGGCTTCAGCGATGATTTTATCTTGATTTTCTTTTGGGTAGGCTAACGTTTGAAAATTATCTGCAATGGCATATCCAGGCGCTAAATGAGTCCAGGGTGATTCCTTAGGAGCCGTTACAATTTCTAGATGATGATCCTTAAGTGTTACCCAAAGTCCTGCAGCTAGCGGCGTAAGCTCTAGTGTTGCCGAGCCTGTGCGATTTACTGGATCGCGATATTGCTTGAAGAAAAAATAAGGAATAATGCGCGACATGACTGCTAAATTAATTTTTTTATCATGCATCATGGCATTCTGTAACTGGTTAAACGAAAAACGATCCTGCTTTAAGTCTAATTCTAGCTGGGTCTTTAACTCTGCATAGTGAATCCAAAAAAGAGGGGCATCATCCCATTGCTTATGCCCATGAAAATGAAGATTCCAAAGAAAATCACTTGCAGAGCCATTTGCCTTGTGGAATAGCTGAAAATCTGATTCTTTAATGCTTTCACGATGATAAAAGTCATAAAGCCATAAGCGCGCATAAGATTCAAGAGGACGAAAGCGTCCTTTAAATACAACGGGGATCTCTCGCGAGAGATCCTCTGTTGCGGCTAAAGCAAAAAAAGCAAGCAAGCATATTAACAAAAATGCCGATAAAATATTTTTGGTCATGAGTTTGTAAAGTTATTTTTTTTTGAGTCACGTTCGGTATACACTATCAGGAGAAATCTAAATGGAAAAGGACTTTGTTGCATAAATCTGTGAAGAGGATGCCGTTCCTTCAGAACTCAGCTTTTGTTTATCCTTTTTCCCAGGCCTCTCGCTTTCGCTTCGGCCTGGGCTATGTTATTATGGTCCTTCAGACCATTGGTAATCCCATTTTTTTTACAATGCATTATTTTATGGCCTGAAGGGCCTTCATATCATAGCCTAGGCCGAAGCGAAAGCGAGAGGCCTAGGTAATCTAACAGAGAATGTTGAGTTCTGTAAGAACGACATCAGATTTATGCAACAATGCCATGGAAAAGTAAAACTTAAATTATATAAAAGATTCGATGATTTTATTTCAGGTTTCTGAAAGAATCAACTTTTGCATTGCATAAAAGAAAAATTTATGGTAAATTTTTACCCTTAATTATTGCTAAATGTCGTAAGACGAGGATTTTTTATGGAAACCTTTTTATCGCCCCAGTCGGCACCTATAGATCTATTTTTAAATTCTGTTCAAAAAGCACGAACTAACAAAAATGTACTCGTGAGAGAAGTTGCACTGCGTCCAGCTTGCGTTGTCGCTGGCCCGATCATTTCTCTTTCTTCCGTAGGATATCATCTCTTTGCTGCAGGAATCAAAGTTCCTGTTGTGCTTATCAAAATAGCTTCTAGAATAATTCCAATAGGCAGAGATCCAAAAACAGGAAAATGGAAAAGTTTGGATCTTAAATTGCCTAAGGGCTTCGAAGGTAAAGCGATATTGCTTCATGCTTACAAAGTTGCCGGATCGGTGATGAATATTTTTTTCTGCCCAATCGCAGGATTTTCAAGACCTGTATGGTTAATTGAATTTAATAACAAATTAAGAATAGAAAAGCTTATTGAGAACAATTCAATAATTCGCCAGCAACTTAACAATAAAGGTAAAGAAAGATCGGAAAATAAGACTATTGATATTCCCGCTATCTCCCATTCAATTGTCGAGTTCGAACCAAAGAAAGAGGTGATTAATAATACTTCTCAAGTTGCATTGTTGCCTTCAAATTGCGATCAAGGGGGATCGGAATCCACATCTTCTGTGCAGCGAATAGAATTTAACCCAAATGCTTTAAACGCGACCTATGATAGTTCTCTCCAACAACCTCAAGAGGTGCTGCAAAGCTCTTCTAAATCGACTCTTATTCCACAAGATGAAGTTCCAACGGCCCAATCTTCAGTAAATCTCAACGAAGATGCCCAAGGTAATGACACCCAAAATGCAGATTTACAAAATCAATCACCGCCACCCGCTCCTCCATTGTTTTCAGGATCACCCTTTGTTTTAGATCCCCAATCTTCCTCTTCGTCAGCAAACACCCCAATTTCTGAAGAATCTTCAACGCAAACAGCTGGCGGGTCACATGGTCCAGAAATCACTAAAGAAAGAGCTAGTCTCTTCGATGAGATTAGGAAAGGGAAACAGCTGAGAAAAGTTGAAAGAGTTGAACAACAAAATGTTAAGCCGGAGCTATCGGCAGCACAAAAAGTTGCTAGTTCTTTGTTTGCAAACCTTGATGCCGCTGCAAAGAGGCGTAATGATTTGGATGAGAAGCAAAGTGGTGGGACTCAAGTTTCTCAAGATACTCTTGCTAAGTTCCAAGAAGATGAAAAGGATGAAGACTTTAGTAGTGGTTTGAAAACAGATTCTCCCTCAACTGATATTTCAGAAAGCCAAGTCCAGAAGGTGTTAGCTCAAACAGCGGATGATGAGGATGAAGAATGGGAGACCACTCCAGATCCCGTTGGCAGACCAAAGGTAAACCTTGAGCAGATGCGAAATGACGCTAGACAGCAAGTGGTTGTGGATCGACTAAACATAATTGGAGCTGGAGCTAAACCTGGAACTGAACCTGGAAAAAAAAAACCTGACTCAATTCAAAATCCGAACTCACTAGATAGAAATTCTTTGGAAGGAAAGGGAAATCGGAACTCTTTGGAAGGGAAGGGAAATCGCAACTCTTTGAGTGACTCTTTCAGTGCATTGCCTAAACAGATATTTCAAACACCAAGTCAGTCAAGTGCTAAGGAAAATCCATATCTTCCGAAACCGCTACCGGTGCCACCAACGTTACAGAACTCAACAAAACCTCAGCCGGTGGTAACGCCGAAAGCAGGAAATCTAAAAAAGATGTGGGAAAATAAATTAAATCCTTCTGGAGCTCCTACTGTACCTAACTTTGGCGGTAAGGGCGTACCCAAAGTAAAAGGATAATTCCAAGAGTCATCATGAGAGCCCCTGGATAAGTTAACCAGTACTTAGCAGGGTCTTGATTGACGATAATTTGGATGCGTTGGACTGAAGTCTCTTGGGATGGGGAAATATTGGCCAGATAAAAGCGATACCCATCCCAGGTTTCATGCACTTTGTTCATACTGATAGTTTTTTCAACAACGTCGTTATCTTTAAGATCTGTGATAAGCAAGTCGGCTTCGTAGCTATAGGGCTGTGTTGAATTAGCATAGTTGATTTGGCGGGCATCGCGCAGGCGCAGACGATAGGGCAATGGTTTAAAGCTGGGTTGGAAGCGCACGAGATATTTTCCATTAAATATCGGCCATTTTAGTCCCGATCCATAGCGATCATAGGCTAGAGCAATAATCTCTTCTTGAGAACCATTCGAAATTTTTAACCTAACAGCCGGCAAGTTGTCTTCGAGCTTTTGTAGTGGAGGCTTTTGATAAACTGCATGGGTTAAAGGGCACTCGAAGCAAAGGGGTTCTTCATTTAAATGCGCTTCAACTTTCTTTTTAAGGGCTGGATCATCCGCGCTATTAACTAAGAATGAGTAGTAGTTATGAAGAGCCTTTTCCATCGATTCCGTTTCCCAGGTGCCTTGAATTTGCGTCAAATGGATCGCATAGGCCCGCATAAAAGCCGACAAAAGATGCGCCTGTGACGAAGGTGGAAGTGAAGATGGCGCCTCGCTAATTGGCAGCTGATCGCCAAGGGCAAAGATCTGCTGCGTGATCAATTCAAGAGGGTTTTTTGCATGATTTTGCAAAGTTTCAAGCATAGGCCACTTCTCTCTTTTTAAGATCTCCATGATATCTTCGCCTTTCTGCAGAGAGGGTTCAATTTTTTGGATAAGTAAACTTGTCCATAAGCAGCAATTTTTTTCTTTTGATGCGACGCTATTCCAATCCAGAAGGCTAAAGATATCTTTTAAATTATCCGGTAAAGAGGCATGCAAAGGAAAAAGCCAGGTTCCGTGCCGATTCCATAAGTTAAGAAAATCTAAACAGGCAGACGCAAACTCTATTTTTGACTCTTCACAGGCCTTTTTAAAGAGATATAGCGGCGGTGAAAGGAGCGAATCTTTAAGGCAATCTCTTAATTGCCGCTTGTGATGGTGTAAAACAGCAGCTTCTTTTTCTTTGCGTCCAGAAGCGTAAGATCCATAGGGCATCAGCGTTTGGATGGCATAGCCGCCAAAGCCGCTATCGTAAGCAATCAAAGAGTGAAAGCTGTTTTGCTTAAAAGATTGCACCTCGATTTCTCCATGGGCGCTGAAAGCAAAGAGATAAACATCGCGATTAGTATCTTGAAGGAACACTGCACTAGGGTTGCCACTCAAATCGATAGCAACAGCAGCGCCGCCGAGATAAGAGTTAAGATGATTTTGATTTTTTAAAGCATCGTCGCCAGTGAGAGGAATGGAGATGCGAAATTTGCGTTCTTGTTTAGTAAGGTTGCCTTCGACTGATAACACAGCTTCTTCCCATCCAAGTTGAGGAGAGTAGCGCAATTGCAATTTTGCTGAAAGAGTGCCTTGATCCCAGATAAAAGGGGAATTCAAGATGTGTGCTAAAGGAACATCTAAAAGAGTTTCTTGGGTAACAGGGTCTGAAATTTGAATTTTAATTGCCTGAGTGTAGGCTTTGTATGCAGCTGCATTAATATCATCGCATCGAATGGCAAAAAAATCCCAGGGGACGGAGTTAACTAAGGTCGTAGTACTCATCAAACTATCAGATTGTTCTTTATCCCAAGCATTCACCGGAAAGGAGGAAAGGCCAGAAATCCGGGCATGGTCCTGTTTTATCCAGCTATCGAGGTTTTCTTGAGAATGAGGGGTGTAAGCTAAGAGCTGGATTTTTAAATCCGAAAAATTTCCATCATGAGCGTTTAAAAGAGATCTCGGCGTGTGATTTTTTAAAGAATAATAGGCTTTCTTGGTGCTCTCTGGGGTTTCATCCTCGCGTTTTTCCACAAGTAAACTGTAGCTGTCCGGCAGAAAGATCTCTTGAGCGCCGCTGCCTTCCACTAAGCTCATCGTTCCTTGAACCCCATCATAGCTTTTGATGAGCAAACCACCGAAAATCATCAGCAATCCAAGATGCGTGATAAGAAAAGGAATGTGACGCAGTTTAAAAGGCCAGCGCCTTAAGGCTGAAAAGAGGATATTGATAAAAAATCCCCAAAGCAGCCCTTCAAAAACGGGATTGCTATAGGTGAAATAGGCTGCATAGCGATGCGACTCCATTTTCGATTCTAGGAATGTTCCAGCGACTACGAAGAGCGCAGTTGTTCCGATTAATGCGATCGCAAAGTGAATGCTGCCGAGAAACTGAAAACATTTTTTAAGAAATTTCATGAGTTTGATGGGATCTCTTCAATGAGTTCAAAAGTTCTTGCAAAAGCTAAGATTGCTTCTCGATGCTTTTCTATAAGTTCAGGATTTCCAACGGCTTTAATCGTGTAGTCAGCTTGCATTTGCTTTGATAGGGAGCTGAGTTGATTCAAAGCATAATAATGCTCGGAACCAAGCTGCATGCTCCATCCCATGACGGCGACTTCAAGGCCTTGAATTTGTCCCCGGCCTTCAAAGACAACACCACAAAATCCTCCAAACGCTTGCGGAGTGACAGCAATTGTTGTGGGATCCAAGAAATCAAACTGCCTCTTCCATCGGGCGATCTGAGCTGCGGGAGGGATTCTTTCGTTAAAATTGGAGACAGGAAAATTATGGATGGTGATGCGAATGGATTCTTGGTCTTCTTTAATGAGTAATTCACATAAGGGCTTGGTTGTATCGGTGATCGATTCATTCCTGTGAAGATCGTTTAAAATCCAGGCAAGGGGAATTTTGGCTCGATAGATGGGAGCACGTGGATTTGTTTTATCATCTCGTCCCCTGATATTCTGCCAGCGTGAATTTTCTACGGATTCACCATTGGAACATGAAGAGAAATGCAACAAACAGGCGAGGGACAGGGCAAGTGAAGCTGCTTGCGATAGTTTTTTTATCATCATTTCCGTCGTATGTATCGAATTAAGATATCACTAGCATAAGTAAATTTTCATTCTACCACAGAGGACACAGAGAAAACAGGGAGAAGAAAAAGATGAAGGATGAGTAATGAAGATTGGAAAAAAATGAAACGAGAAAAGATCAATTATTTCCGACTACATTATCTTCTCACCTTTTCATTCCCCAGCCTTCATCCTTTCCTCCTCCCTGCAGCTCGGTAGAATGGCGCTATGGAAAATCGTCTTCGAATAACATAAAAGCCGCAATTTATTTATGCAACAAAGTCTTTTCAATAATTGGTTTGTAAGATAAATCTGTAAGTGGAGGACTATATGGGACTCAACACTTTTATTGACTCAGGAACAGCTAATCTTCAGCTGATTGAGGAGCTTTATACCAAATATCTTGAGGATCCCTTGAGCGTGGATCCCTCCTGGTGTGCTATGTTTGAGGCCTTCGACGCTTCGCGCCTTGATTTTCCTGCTCAATCCATTGCTGCTAAAAGCAATGAAAAACAAGAGATCAAAAAAGAAAGGGATTCTTCAGATTGGAGAATCTTCAATCTCATTGAATCTTATCGAACCTATGGCCATCTTTTAGCTCGCATTAACCCTATTGCTACACACTCCATTGAAGAGCCGCTCCAGCTCAGCTTAAAGACTCTCGGCTTCTCTGAACAGGAAGTAGCCAAACAGTTTCCAACTTGCGGCCTTTTAGAACAACCTACAGCTACTCTTGCTGAAATCATCAACGTTCTTAAGGAAATCTACTGCGATAAGATCGGCGTGGAATACATGGGATTGCAGAGTCCGCAACTTGAACATTGGCTGCAAGAGAGAATTGAAAGGACGCGATTTAAAATAGAACTATCAATTGAACAGAAGAAACTCATTCTACAGCATTTAAATAAATCGGAGCTTCTTGAATCCTTTCTGCATACAAAATATGTGGGACAAAAGCGCTTTTCATTAGAGGGCGGCGAAACCCTAATTCCCATGCTTGCCGCTATCATCGAAACAGGAACCCTTCTCGGCTGCGAAGAATTTATTATCGGCATGGCTCATCGCGGCCGCCTAAACGTATTATGCAACATCCTAAATAAATCCTATGCCGACATCTTTTCCGAATTTGATGAAAGCTATATTCCCGATTCTTTTGAAGGCAGCGGCGATGTGAAGTATCATAAAGGATTTTCCTCCGACGTGCAAACAAACGTCGGAAAGAAAGTTCAGGTCCTCCTCACTTCTAATCCGAGCCATCTTGAAGCTGTTGATGCTGTCGTAGAAGGATTGACTTTTGCAAAACAAGTATTAAAGCACGATGATATAGCTAAGGAAAAAGTCCTTCCTATTTTAATCCATGGCGATGCAGCGCTCGCCGGACAAGGGATCGTCTATGAAACGATGCAGCTTTATCAACTTGAAGGCTATTCCACCGGTGGAACAATCCACATCGTGATCAATAATCAGATCGGGTTTACCACTTTGCCTCGCGATACCCGATCGACTTATTACTGCACTGATATCGCCCGCACTTTTGGGGCTCCTGTTTTCCATGTCAATGCTGAAGATCCTGAAGGCTGTATCTATGTCACCAATTTGGCGATAGAGCTGCGCAACAAATTTCATTGCGATGTTTTCATCGATCTGAATTGTTACCGCAAATATGGCCATAATGAGACGGATGAGCCCGCTTTTACTCAGCCTCTTGAGTATCAATTGATTCGCAAAAAACATCCGATCCGAGAAATTTACCGCGATGCCCTTATTCATCAAGGCGTTCTTGAAAAACATATGGCAGAAACTTTGGAGTCAGATTTTAAAAAGGCACTCCAAGAGGAGTTAAAGACGGCAAAGGCTCCTTCAAAAAAGAATCACAAAGATGAAGCCGCTATTCTACAGCCACCGAAGGACAAAAATTTATTCAAGCCCATTGAAACCGGTGTTGATGCTGCCACCTTGCGCCAAATTGCTGAGCGCGCAAGCGCAATCCCTGAAGGATTCAATATCCATCCTAAGCTGCAACATTTGATTAAAGAGCACCTTGCTATGGTCATGGAAGAAGGCAAATTAATCGACTGGGGCATGGGTGAACTTCTAGCCTATGGCTCGCTCCTTTGGGAAGGCACTCCTGTGCGCCTCTCCGGGCAAGATAGCTGCCGAGGCACCTTTAGCCACAGACATGCTGTCTGGGTTGATCAATCTGAAGAAAGAACCTTTATTCCGCTAAAACACCTCAAAAAAGATCAAGGACGCTTTGATGTCATCAATTCGCCCCTGTCTGAATATGCTGTCTTGGGATTCGAATTCGGATATAGCCTTGGAAATCCGTTATCACTCGTTCTTTGGGAAGCGCAGTTTGGCGATTTTTCTAACGGAGCTCAGGTGACCATCGATCAATTTATTTCCACTGCTGAACAAAAATGGGGGCAAAAGATAAGCCTTGTGATGTTACTGCCGCATGGCTACGAAGGACAAGGCCCGGAACACTCTTCTGGCCGCATGGAGCGCTTTTTGGCTCTTTGCGGCGATGATAACATGTTAGTTGTCAACCCTACAACACCGGCGCAATTTTTTCATTTAATCCGCAGACAGATGAAACGCTCCGAGCGCAAACCTCTGATCGTCTTCACGCCGAAAGGATTGCTGCGTCATCCTGAATGCACCAATCCTTTGCAAGATTTTACACAAGGGAGCTTTCAAGAGATTTTGGATGACCCCGCTAAGCCGCAAAATGCCCAGCGCCTTGTTTTATGCAGCGGCAGAGTTTACTACGACCTAATCAAAGAGCGAGCGCAAAGACAAGTGAAAGATCTGGCGATCCTCCGCATTGAACAGCTCTATCCTTTGCACATGGAAAAAATTAAAAGCCTGATCAGCCAATATCCAAAGATTCAAGAATGCTATTGGGTCCAAGAGGAGCCGAGCAATATGGGTGCCTGGGATTTTGTCCGGCCTCTTCTGCGCGAACTTTTGCCAAAGAATCTAGAGCCCAAATATATCGGAAGAGCTCGCAGCGCATCTCCTGGAGCCGGTGCTCACGCCTTGCACAAGCAAGAATATGCAACCATTATGAATGCACTATTTTCCAAACAGCCGCTGCTTTTTGATATGGCAAGCAAACATTAAAAATAGAGGTAAATATTCCATGAAATTAGAGATCAAAGTCCCCGCGATGGGAGAGTCGATTTCTGAGGCAACCATAGGGCAGATTTTTAAGCCTACCGGTACCACTGTTGCCATGGATGACGAGATACTTGAACTCGAAACGGATAAAGTCAACCAGGTATTATATGCTCCTCAAAGCGGTACTGTAACTCTAACGGTATCGCAAAATGACGTTGTAAAAATCGGGCAGGCCATCGGCAGCATTGATTCAGAAGCTGCTGTTAAGCAACAACCTGGCCAAGAAGAAATAAAAAAAGAGGAGCCTAAGCCCAAGCAAGAAGAACAAAGAAAGCCTAAGCCGGAGAAAACTGAACAAAAAACTGAAGAGAAAGCAAAGCCGATCGCTGCTTCAGCACACTCGGCTGTCCGCCAAACTAAAGATGATTTTCTTGCAGGCCTTGCCGAAGCTAAACCTTCAGAAAAGAAAAAAGAAACTACTCAAACTCCTGTGATATCTGGGGAAGTTAAACCAAGCGGTCAAAAAAACGAAACGCGTAAGAAAATTCCTAAAATAAGAAAGGTCATCGCCAGCCGCCTTGTCGAAGTCCAACGCACAACGGCGATGTTGACGACTTTCAATGAAGTCGATATGAGCCAAATCATCGCTCTGCGAGAAAAATATAAGGATTCCTTTGCAAAAAAATACCAGGCCAAGCTGGGCTTTATGTCTTTTTTTGTTAAGGCTAGCGTCTCGGCACTAAAGGCTTTTCCAGAAATCAACTCCTATATCGATGGCGACGACTTCGTACATCGCGAATACTACGATATTGGCATTGCCGTCGGAACAGACCGTGGATTAATTGTCCCTGTGGTACGCAATTGCGATCAACGCTCTTTGGCCGAAGTGGAATCTGCTATCGAACAATTTGCCGCTAAAGCCCGCGATGGAACCATCACCGTCGACGATCTGCAAGGCGGCAGCTTCACTATCACTAATGGAGGCGTTTATGGATCGCTGCTTTCCACACCCATATTGAATCCCCCCCAAAGCGCCATCCTCGGCATGCATAAAATCATGAAGCGCCCCGTTGCCGTCGATGATCAAGTTGTCATCAGGCCAATGATGTACCTTGCCTTAAGTTACGATCACCGCATCGTCGATGGCAAAGAAGCCGTGTCGTTTTTAATCCATATCAAAAACATCTTAGAAGATCCCGCTAGGCTCTTAATTGGAATATAACCTTATGAAAAATGACGCTTATGATGTTGCTGTGATAGGATCGGGGCCGGGAGGCTATGTGGCTGCTATTCGGGCAGCACAGCTTGGATTAAAGACGGTGTGTGTTGAAAAAAGCAAAACCTTAGGAGGCTCTTGCCTCAATGTCGGCTGCATCCCTTCAAAAACACTACTGCAAGATACGGAATGGTACGCCTTCTTGCAAAAAGAAGGCCATAAACATGGCATCATCTCCAAAGAGCTTTCTTTTGATTTCGCTACGATGATGAAACGCAAAGAAGATGTGGTTGCAGGCTTAGTCAACGGCGTGGCTGCTCTCTTTAAACACAACGCTATTACGCGCTTAGAGGGAACCGCACGTTTTGTCTCTGAACATGAGCTTGAGGTAAATCAAGGGACAAATAAGCAGATCATCGAAGCCAAAAATATCATCCTGGCCACTGGATCCGAGCCTATTGCATTGCCGGGACTGCCTTTTGATGAAAAAATCATCCTATCTTCGACCGGCGCTTTGAGCTTACCCAACGTGCCAAAAAAGATGCTAGTCGTCGGCGCCGGCGTGATCGGCGTTGAGCTTGCATCGGTCTACAAAAGGCTAGGAACAGAAGTTGTTATTGTCGAGATGCTAGAGCAGATCTGCATCGCCATGGATCACACCATCAGCAAAATGCTCTTGCAGATCCTGCAAAAGCAAGGTCTTAGCTTTCACTTAAGTGCTAAAGTGGATAAAATCACTCCTAACTCCAATGGAGCGACAGCTTTCATCACTCACGCGGGAAACAATCTTGAAATCAACGCCGATGTCGTCCTTGTGGCTGTTGGAAGGCGTCCCTATACCGCCGGTTTAGACTTAAATAAGGTCAATATTGCCTTAAGCCCAAAAGGCTTTGTCGTTGTGGATAACTCATTTCACACTTCCCAGCCACATATCTACGCCATCGGCGACCTCATCGAAGGACCTATGCTAGCCCACCGAGCTTCTGAAGAGGGCATCGCCGTCGCCGAACTCATCGCCGGCCAAAGGCCTGAAATTAACTACATGGCTATCCCCAACGTCATCTACACTCACCCGGAAGCTGCGGCCGTTGGCATGACAGAAAAAGAGGCTCTTGAGGCGGGGCTGAAACTAAAAATTGGGA
>JABDEI010000026.1 GCA_013287145.1 Chlamydiota bacterium | reverse complement strand
TGGCGTCGTAAAAGCAATTACAACAGGCTTTGATCGGGGCCTTTTTGCTACCGACGCCGGCACCGGCATCGTACCTATTCTGCAGGCCAGTGCAAGAACCGTAAATCCTGTCATCGATGGCATCGTCACCCTTGTCGCTCCTTTCCTTGTCATGATCGTTTGCACAGCGACAGGCTTGGTGTTGATTGTCACAGGAGCTTGGCAGCAGCCTGATCTTACCAGCACAAACATGGTGACTTTTGCTTTTGAAGAGGGATTGCATAGCCCGATCGGTGGATATATCGTCATTTTTGCCCTGATATTATTTGCCTATACAACTATTCTCGCATGGGCTTGCTGCGCGGAAAAAGCTGCGACATTCTTATGGGGCGCTCAACGCTCGCAGTGGTTTAAATTTCTTTTTCTCGCCATGATCCCCATTGGCGCTGTCGCTCATGTCGATATGGTATGGGTGTTGGCAGATATTGCTATTTCGTTGATGCTTTTAACCAATATGGTTGGTGTGATTGGTTTATCGCGTGAAGTAATCACTGAAACCCAAAATTTTTCCTTAGAGGATTTCCGGGTGCAGTCCTCTACTTGAGATGATATGCATAGCTTACCAAAGACCTTGCCAGCATTTTTTTGGCATTTTATCAAACAGCAATGGAAGCAATTCCTTGTTATTCAAATTCTTTGCTTTGCTTGGTCGGTCGACCATACTTTCTGGCCGTACATCCTTATGCTCGTTGTCGATGCGATCAATGGAATCGAAAGCGATAGATCACAGATGTGGTCCGTGTTAACGGTGCCTATCTCCCTTGGAATTAGCTTATGGATTGGCGTCGAGCTTGCTTTTCGCATATCTGGGATGATGATGGCACGCGTTTTTCCCAAACTTGAAGCTTCTGTGCGTATGCAAATGTTCGATTACATTCAACGCCACTCCCTCCTCTATTTTGGCAAAAATCTTGCAGGAAGAATTGCGAATAAGATCTCAGATATGCCGCAGAGCATCAGCCGTGTTTTGCAACTTCTGTTGACTCTTTTTATACCCGTTCTCATGGCATTAATTATTGCAGTTATGCTTTTTGCAAAGCTTCAGCCTTGGTTTGCTTTGATCCTCGGCGTATGGGTTATCTCTCATTTGCTTTTCTCTTTGGCTTTTGCTAGAAAATGCGCGCATTATTCTGATGTTCATGCCGAAGCTAGAAGCACTCTCACCGGTAAGGTCGTAGATAGCATCAGCAATAATATCAACGTGAAGCTTTTTGCAAATTATCGCTTTGAAAAACAATATCTTGAAATGTATCAAAGGGATGAACAAAACAAGCATCGCAAGTCCTTGTGGTACATGGAGAAGATGAAGCTTGTCTTAGGAGTTCTCTGTTTTATTGGCGCCGGCGTTATCTTAAATTGGTATATGCTTTATAGCTGGCAACAAGGGCGCATTACTACCGGCGAAGTCGTTTTCATCTTTAACACGGCCTGGAACATGATGATGATGGCATGGCTTGTCGGCCTTGAGCTTCCTAACCTCTTCAAAGAAATTGGAGTTTGTCAACAAGCTCTTAGCGTCATTCGCGATGCCCACGATGTGACAGACGAACCTGACGCAAACTCATTAAAGGTAACAAAAGGGGAAATTACCTTTGATAAAGTGACGTTCCAGTATCTTCCGGGTATAAATATTTTCCAAGATAAAACTATCACCTTAAATCCCGGAGAAAAAGTCGGCCTAGTGGGGTTTTCAGGCTCAGGTAAAACAACTTTTGTCAATCTGATCTTGCGATACTTTGATGTTGAAAATGGACGCATCCTCATCGACAACCAAGATATCTTTAGGATCAAACAAGATTCTCTGCGTGAACAGATTGCGATGATCCCTCAGGACCCGACTCTTTTCCACCGATCCTTGATGGAAAATATTCGCTATGGCCGACTTGATGCCACCGATGATGAAGTCATAGAGGCTTCAAAAAAAGCACACTGCCATGAGTTCGTGACAAAAATGCCAGAGGGATATGAAGCATTAGTTGGTGAAAGAGGTGTTAAGCTGTCGGGCGGACAGCGTCAACGCATTGCAGTAGCGCGAGCCATCCTCAAAAATGCACCTATCTTGATTTTAGATGAAGCTACATCAGCTTTGGATTCCGTTACTGAAAAACATATCCAAGAAGGACTTGAACATGTGATGAAAGGACGCACTACCATTGTCATTGCACACCGCCTTTCTACCTTGTCTGACATGAATCGCATTTTAGTGTTTAAAGATGGCCAAATTGTCGAGGACGGCTCCCACGAAGAATTGCTCCAAATGCAAGGGCACTATGCCCATATGTGGGCAATGCAAGCCGGCGGTTTCTTACCTGATGTTCAAGAAGAATAAGTCCACTAATTCTTAATTTTTAGCAGATAAGTTTTTTAAAACATGATCGCGCACGGCATTTACGATGCTGTTGTGGGAGTGACCATGGATGAAGTAGTGTTGGTCACTATCGCCAATTTTTGGAAGCGCGCTTTCAACATTCCTCACGCGATCATCTTCTGTGGTAGCATAAAATATCCTTGTACAAGCTGCATGAGGACCTTTTGCAAAGATGCGCCAATTATCGAGCCTCTTCATTGCTTTAGCATTGCCATAGCGAAAAGTTTCCGCCACAAGGGGATGGAGTCCTGTTAGTTTTTGCAAATGAAGCTTAAAAAACTTATCGACAATTTTTGTGCCGAAATGAACTCCTGCGATGGACGCTAGCTTGATAGGAGTGTTTTCTAATGATAATTTGCGCTCCAAATAAGCTGCTATCAGAGCCCCATGGGAGACTCCAACGAGATAAATTGTCTTACCGGGATGTTTTTTGGCATAATCTTGGATTGCAACTAAAATGGGATCAGCAGCCTCTTTAAGAGGACAATTTCCGCGACGATAGACTTGAGGAACGAAACAATGGACCCCAGGTTGAGTTTGATGAACCTGCTTGCGATATTTTTCCCATGTTAGCGGAGTGCCGCGCAATCCATGGATAAAGACATATAAGCCTGCGCTGCTTGTGTTTTTGTCGGCATTCCAAGGGAAACTTGCAGTATCATAGGCGATCACACCATTTTTTTGGGTGGGTGGTTTTACATAATCGATACATTTGTTAAATTGATAACGAAGAGCAGGTCCAATAAGGGAAAAGGTTCGATGCACCTCAAAAACAGCCGCGTGAGCGGTATGCAATATCTTTTGAAATATGCGGCGCTGATCGGGAATTTTAACTAAGTAATTAACATTACAAACATTATTTGGTATGTTGTGAATTGTTCTAATCATAATTCAGTAACCTGCCTGGGATTTAACTTTAATAATAACAAGGGAATAGTTTAATAGCAAGTTGATTATTAGGTGTATATGTAATCAATATGTTCGTTTTTTTTGGGTCCTATGACGCGCCAATTAAGCTTGATAAAATGGTCATCGCAACAGATCTTTCCAAAATAGGTGTCTTTGTCGCAGACATGTGAATTTATCGACTCTAAAAGCTGTTGATCGATAGGAATCAAATTAAAAAGAAAAATCGGCTTATTAGGTCCAAAACGCAGGTGTTCCAGAGCAATAAATTGATGCGCTTCATCTAAAGTCCAGCGAAATGTATTACTGAAGTCCAAGGAGTCTTCAGATTGCGTTTGCCAAGAGCCTCTTTCGTGAAAAAGCAATTCGCGTTCGTTGATTTTTTTTATGTCGACGCTGCCTTTTCCGATGCCGTTCCATCCCGATTTCTCAGTAGATTTCGATTGAGCACGAAAGGAGATGAGTCTCACCTGAGAAAGCCTGCTCCATATTCCAGAAACAATATTTTCGGTGATGAAGGATCCTGTTTTTTTAGGAATATTCCAAGAATGCCTATACTTCGGATCATAATACTTTTCTTTATCATGGGCGGAAAGCAAACTATAGGTTTTTTTTAAAAAATCTTCGAGTTCTTTAAGGATTGGATAATCGGGATTAAATCCATAGAAGCGCGTTTTTCCCCCTAGGTAACTTCTGAGCAGCCCGCCTTTTTCTAGTTTTGCCAATGCCTGTTGTATTGGAGTTAGGGGCATGTCAAATAAGTTGTGCAATTGAGTCGCATAGCATTTTTCATTGATCACGATAAAGAGCAGAATTTTTTCGATATTTTTATTGCCAAAAAGATATTCTAACATAGCAAAGATCCGTTTTTCTTCCATCCTATAACCGTAAAATTAGTTGTTTTCAAGTAAATAATCAACCTGATTATAGATTTGTATTGAATGATTAATCACCTTGAATTTAGGTTGATTTCAGGGGAATACTCCCTTCGTTCAAAATAATTTTTTTTAGACCGTTTAGCTAGCATTCAGTCGTGTAAATATTTCTTTTATTTTGACAACATCGAACCTAAGCAAAATTGATTCAGGGATTTTGTTTGAAAATGTCTCTTTTTTGCATTTTTTTTGAAAATTTATGTAAAAAACCGAGAAATTCATGCTAAAATAGTCTTAGAAAGAACCAAATTCCTCAAAGAGATTATGAAATTTATCTGCGATCAAATGTTAATTCGCTTAGGCCGCTGGCTCCGCGCCGCCGGCTATGATGTTGAAATCATCGAAAAATCTCTTCCTGACAATGAAATATTACAGCGCGCCCTCGACCAAAACCGCCTTCTTTTAACCAGGGATCGCCATTTTTTAAAAACGGCTAGTAAGAATGTCATTTGGTTGCAAGCTAATGCATTAGAAGATTGCATTTGCGAATTAACCCAAAAAATTGCCATCGATTGGCTAATGAATCCTTTTTCGCGATGCACTCTTTGCAATCAGAATTTAGAAGAGATCATCACCCACGATTCTCGCATTCCTGCAAATGTCAAAGGGCAATTCAATCGTTATTGGATATGTCCCTCTTGCAAAAGAATTTATTGGGAAGGGTCGCATACTCAAAGCATGAAACTCAAGCTTTCCTGTTGGCAGCATTACAGATAGCGCAGAAAGATGAAGAATGAGCGCAAAAAGTTCCTTTTATTTCGACTAGAAATGAATAGGATGTGCAATCCTATTCATTTCTAAGATAGTTTTACTTGTGGGAAAGAATGAATTTTTTCAATCCATCTTCAGTGAAACCGCCTACATTTTGATCAATAAGCTTTCCATCGCGATACAGCAAAACAGTTGGAATAGAAGAGATCTTAGCGTTTTGAGCTGTCTTTGGCGATTCATCAGTATTCATTTTATAAAAAGCGACTGTTCCTTGAAATTGTTGAGCCACTTTTGCAAAAGTTGGGGCAAAAGCTTTGCATGGTCCACACCAAGGCGCATAGAAATCGATGATGACTAGGCCTTTCGATGTCTTAGAAACAAAATTATTGTCATTGATTTGCTCGACCGCAGAAGCATCTTTCCCGCTTCTGTCAACAAAGGTTTGACCTAAATAAAATCCCCCGGTGGACTTCTCACCAGCATAAGCATTTGCTGCAAATACCAAGGCAAATGAAGTTAAGGAGAGAATTATGTTAGTAATGGTTTTCATAAGACACCTCGTCAGGTTGATTATGGATTATGTGCTCATGGTATAACTACTTTTGTTTTGTTGCAATGAAAGCTTTTCTTATGATAATTTGTTTGAAAAAAAATATATATAATATCTTATGAAATTTAATTCATTTTTAATCGCTAGTGTTAACTTTATATTATTGTTAATAGCAGAACCACTCTGTACAGAAAATACCAAAGAAAAAATTGTCACTTTAGGTTCAGGGCCTGCGGGATTAACTGCTGGCATTTATGCTGCTCGTTCTGGCTTAGCGATGCTGCATAAAAAAGAAGTAACCGGTATTAGGCTAAAAAACCTGAGCACCAAGGCAATTGTCCATTACCCTTGCATAGGGGTTTTTATAGCTATAGGACAGCAGCCCAATACGCAGCTCTTTCAAGATCAGCTGGACATCGACTCCCTTGGTTATCTTATCGCTGCTCCTCACTCAACAACCACCAATGTTCCGGGTGTGTTTGCGGCAGGCGATGTGGCGGACTCTCGTTATCGCCAAGCTATTACTGCTGCAGGATTTGGCTGCATGGCCGCTATCGATGCAGACCATTTTTTAAACGCTAAATGATAAATAATAAATGCTAAACGGAAACGCAGAATCCAGAAGTCAGAATGACTTTGTTGCATAAATCTGATCCCGTTCTTTCAGAACTCAATCCTCCCTCTTGGATACCCAGGCCTCTCGCTTTCGCTTCGGCCTGGGCTATGACATGAAGGCCTTTCAGGCCATGAAATAGTGCATTAAAAAATGATGATTTCAATGGTCTGAAGGACCATAATAACATAGCCCAGGCCGAAGCGAAAGCGAGAGGTCTGGGAAAAAGGATAAGCAAAAGCTGAGTTCTGAAAGAACGGCATCTTCTTTCACAGATTTATGCAACAACGTCATTCTGACTTCCAGTTGATCATTTAGCATTTAGCGTTTTATAACAGCGTTCCTTGCAGGATAAAAAGAGCTATGCTGAAATAGATAATCACTCCTGTGACGTCGACAAGCGTTGCGACAGTGGGAGTGGAAGAGGTCGCAGGATCAATTCTAAAGAATTTTAATACCAATGGTAGCATTGATCCCATCAGCGTTCCCCATAGAACTACCCCTATTAAAGAGAAGAAAATAGTAAGGGCGATTAAGAGCCAATGAACTCCATAGATATCTGTAAAGAGAGTCCATGCAGAAACCCGAAGAAACCCAATGCAGCCTAAGACTAAGCCGAGGAAAAGACCGGACAAAATTTCTCTTCGCATGACGCGCCAATAGTCTTTTAAGGTGACCTCCCCAAGGGCCATGGCGCGGATAATTAACGTGGAAGCTTGCGAACCTGCATTGCCTCCGCTTGATATAATGAGTGGGAGAAACAAAGCTAGCACTACTGCTTTGGAGATCTCATCAGAAAAAAATCCCATCGCCGATGCTGTGAGCATCTCACCTAAGAATAGAATAACTAGCCAGCTGGCTCTTTTTCGCATGAGCGTCAAAAAAGGAATTTGCATGTAAGGCTCATCCAAAGCTTCGACACCGCCGATTTTTTGCATGTCCTCGGTGTTTTCCTTTTCTGCGACATGCAAGATGTCATCAATCGTCACGAGGCCAAGAAGAATGCCTCGATTGTCTACTACAGGCAAAGCCACGCGATTGTATTTTCTAAAGACGTTTACAGCTTTTTCTTCATCTTCAGTCACTGACAAAGTGATAAATTTGCTGTCGGCAATATCAGCTATCGTAGCATCAAAAGGAGCTAATAAAAGCTCCCTGATCCGAAGGTCGTCAATCAATTTGCCTTGGTCATCGACGACATAAATGACGTTGATGGTTTCACTGTCGCGTCCATGGGCTCTGATATAATCCAGCACTTCTTTGATTGTCCAATCCATCTTTACGGCAATGTAGTCAGGGGACATCAAACGCCCCACACTGCCTTCGGGATACCCAAGCAGTTTTAAGGTAAGCGATCTTTCTTCCGGTGTCAGATATTTAAGCAGTTGATTGCTGACATCGGTTGGAAGTTCTTCTAGGAATGCTGTACGGTCATCCGGCGACAAATTGTTGAGCAAAACAGCTGCTTGCGAAGAAGGAAGTGCATTCAAAACCTCTTTTTGAACATAAAAAGGAAGATACTCAAAAGTGCTGGCTGCTAACTGGGGCGATATTGAATTGAAAATTAAGGTTCGCTCACTAGAGGTCTTGTTTGCTGCTAAATCTGCAAGGTCGGCAGGGGAATAGGCATTAAGGGCAGGTTTATATAATTCGATGTTTTGTGGTGTAAGAATAACTCCGGGTGTCCCATTAATGCTCATAAAACCAAACTGGTTTGCGTTTTCTCCTAAGATAATAAAAGTAACTTGATAAAGGCTTTATCACAAATCTTTTCTTTCAAAAGACTAATTGGGCCTTATTTGAGCATAAATAAAGCTTGGATAGGAGCTCCACAGCAGCTGATGATAGCCATTATGCCCTTCGCTTTTGCCGCGAATGGCCACAGTTTTGCCCTTAACATTTATCTTCTCAAGTTGTTGAATGAACTGATTATCTCCTCGATTTGAAAGCACCTCATCGGGTTCTTCAAAGTAGACTAAAATATTCAAAGATAGGTCATTTAACTGTTTGATAGAATCGATTGGGCGAAGCTTGTTTTTTCGATAGCGTTTTGCAATGATAGTAAGTTCATAGGATTTGCCTTGATGGTCTAAAACTTCTTCCATAGACTTTAAAGGAGCATCCAAGATGATGTAACCGCGCTGAAGAGCCTCAAGAATAGTTTTTTTATGTTCTTTTAAGATGCCGATCTTTTGCAATTGTCCGTCGTACGCTGAACTATTGAGGACGGCGACGGTGTTGATGACAGCTCCTCCTCCTGCTGAAAATCCATAGAGGCTCACAGCTTTTGCTTTGCCATCCACTGCACACCTCTTTAATAAATAAAGAACGGGAAGCAGCTCTTGGATAGTTCCAAATGCCGTTTTATGGGGATTATAGCCTGCATTGGCAATGTCGTGGTCCGGAAAATTAAAACTCACTAAATGATCGTTGATGACTTCATAAGATTTGAGTACGCCGGCAATAGCATAATTTCCCCCGAAGCCATGCAGGCATATCAACACATTTTCATCATTAGATTTTCCTGGAATGACACTGATATTCAGAGGATAATCAAAAGGAATTGTTGAATGGGAAAAAAGCCGATTGAGAGAATCGATTTCGATTCCATTCAGGCTGCACTGTAAAAATATCAAAAAGCTGACGAAAAATCTCATAAAGCGTTAAATTATAACATTGAGTTTTTAAATGAAATAGGGAAAACACCACTATGTTTTTATCAACAGCCACGCTACTCTTCGTGACTTTTTTTCCTCTGAACTCCTCCTTATCTTTTCAACTATTGCTATATGCTGCCTTTGCTTCCCGGCAAAGCCGACGACCATCGCAAATACTGCCGCCTGGCTATGCATGAAAATAAAGAGCAAACAACCCAAGCTTGCAGAAAGTTCGGTCAGGTTCAAATGAGCAAGTGGATTCAACATAGTGCTAAAGCCGATTATATCCTTTACGATGTGCTGCTTTCTATCCCTGTTGAAGAAGGTAGAAAAGAGTATCTTGCCTTGAAAGATAATCCCAAGGCCATAGCTGCCACACAGACTTTGCGATCTCAGACAGGTTTAGCATTTGAAGAATTATCTCCCAAAGTGCAATGCCTTTATACTTTAGAAATTGACAAAGAACCCTAGGAGCTTGTCATGAACAAGGAAATCGTTGAAAATTATGCCGATAGCGTCTGGAACAAAAAAGACCTTAATGTGATCGATCAAATCATCCATGAAAAAACCCTCATTCATAGCTTGCTTGGAAATTATTACGGTCCCAATGCTATGAAACAGGTCGTTCAAGCCTGGTTAAAGGGATTTCCCGATCTTCAAGTGAAAAATATTGGCACCTTCACTGATGACGATAAGGTTGCTTTGCAATGGGAAGCTTTCGGCACCCACCAAGGTGAATTCAAGGGCATTGCTCCTTCCGGAAATGCTGTCTCCTACAGCGGTGTCACCATCTATCGCATTTCAGAGGGAAAAATCATCGAATATTGGGCTTATCTCGACATGCAGCATCTACTCGACCAAATTCACAAAAAATAAGCCTTGATAACATCCTGCCCATCCTGGTGCTTTGCCATCCTGCATATCCTGAAAAACTTTTTCAAGAATTCCGCGAAATCAGCTTTGCAGTAGCTTGTACAAGGCTTTACAGGATAGACAGGATCGCAAAGCGGCAGGATGAACAGGATATAAGCTTGGGAATAAGCTATAATACTCTATAGAGGAAATTAAATGTTTTTTTTTATTGAAATTCCCGATTTAAATGTAATTATTTTACTGTTTTTAAAAAATAAAATGAGAATTGTGTATAATAATAATTGTATACAATTTTGGGGTATTATGGAACCACCAATTAATAATCCTCTTATTGGCCGACATTCAATGGATACTGGCAGACCAGGAGACACATTTGATGTAAGCACAAAGGGCGCTGGTCTTGAAGTCAAGAGTCAGGTTAACATCAATGGCAAGAACTATTCCATCGTCTCTGTTTATACTAGTGTGGTAGATATTGCAATAATCAAAAGCGATATGTTGAAAACCTTAGCAAAAACTCAAGTGCTTGTAGATAATTTAGGGCTGGGCGGAAAATACGTTTCTGCAAAGTTTACCGGTGATGATACCCTTACCATGACAAAAGCTACGGGTGCTAAAAAAACATACAAGAAGGAAGAAATTGCAGGTCAAATCAGCCAAATGGATCCAAATGCCAACAGAAAACTAGAGAAGCTAAGAATCATACATAATTTTTTTAACGCAGTCATTCCTCAACCTTCTTCGCTGGCAAGGCCAGCTCCACAAACCCAGCCTTCTCCTGTTTTTGCGGCTGTGCATGTCGCAGAAGAGACAGCCCAAGAAATACAAGAAGAAGAAGAACCACGACTAGAAGACAATCGTGGAAAGAGAACACAGGCTGCACAAGAAGTTGAGCGCATTGAGAGCGGAGGACAACCCTCGAAGATGGCTCGCAATTACAAAGTGGTCACCTTTAATGTGCAAACTGATGTTAGATTGCAAAAAGGACAAAAAGATCTTCGTGAAAAGAATGCAGCGCAAAAAGCAGATTTTTTAACAAAAAAAGGACCTGCCCTCGATAAATTGATAAAAGATGAGAAGCCTGCAGTTCTTCTTCTACAAGAAGTCCCGCATGCAGGTGCTAAATCTTTACTGGAGAAGTATTCCTCAGATTATCACGTTATATTTGCTCGGAAGCGATATTTTGACAAAAATAAAAACAAATTTGTTAATAGAAATGACTTTTGCGTAACATTAATTAAAAAAAAGCACTTTAATTACGAAGGTACACCAGGAATAGTCGAGCCAAATTATTTTAAAGATGGCGAACACTTTGCTTTGTTAACCAAAGTAAAAGATAAATTAACTGGGCAACCAGTTACTATCTTTAATACTCATTTAAAAGGTGGAAAGGAAACTTCAGTGGGAAATGAGGAATCAAAAGAATTATCCAAGTGGCTAGAAAATGATAATTTTGTCATTGGTGGAGGTGATTTCAATGCTGAATCAAAAAATGATAAAGTTAAGAACCTCACAAATAACAATATGATGCCCGAAGGGGCAACAGGTCAAACAGATCTTAACAGTCCAAAAAAGGGCCGCAAAGTTGATCATGTTTTTTCAAAAGGAGGAGCTTCGTTCTTTAGGCCGAGGGTTATTGATATGCACGGAGCTTCCGATCACAACGCGGTTGTAGCTACGGCTAACTTTTCTTTGCCTGTTCCTAAAGTCGAATCATTACAAATTCCATATGAAGAAAATACTGAAAAATATGAACTTACACGACAATTTCTTTCCTTAATGCAAGACGAATATAGTAAGCAAAAAATTAATTTGACTTTGGATATCCAAGAGATGTTGTTAAAGACATTAACTCAAGTATTAGATGATACTGCTTTTCGCCAAGGGGGGGCACTAACCTTGGCTCGAGACCTACTGCAGACTCGAGCACAAGACAAAATTCCAGCATCTATAGACTATGACGCCATCCTTGAAAAGGTGTTCTCTCCAAAGACTTAAGCAGCAAATAGTTAAGCATTTGCTGCTTCATTGGCTTTTAGTTATTCTGAGAGTGTTTGTACTAACTGCAAAGTATTGCCGTCAATATCCTGGATAGTTTGCAGCTTGACATGGCCAGGAATTTCCATCATCTCACCAACCGTTTTTCCACCTTTTTTGAGATAGTCGCTCTTGGCTTCTAAAAGATCATCGACTGTGATGGTGACGACAGCATTGGTGCCCGCTATTAGATCATAATCTGGATTAGCTTGCGAAACGCCCAAGGTTGCCCCGTCAGGTCCAGAAAGCTCTGCCCACCCAAATTGCTTATCGATAGTGTGAAGGGTAAGTCCCAAAGTTTCTGTGTAGAACTTAACAGCAGCTTCGATATCGTTTACGACGATCCAGCTTAAATGAATGCCTTTGACTCTTTTTTTCATCTTTAATTCCTTAGGTTAATCTTGTTATGACCAGATATACGGCTAATTATGCTTGATCGCGCCCTTTATCTTCAATCTTCAAGGATGACAAAGATGACTCAAGTTGAATATTTTGGGTTCATTGCAAAAAAGAGTACCTGTCCGAATGGATTCAGTAAAAAAGCTTAGTATGGATAATAAGTCATATGTATGGATTTATTTTTAACTTCGTTCAGTTGGCATTCTTGCATAAAGGATTTAGTTAGCCGCGAATTGCGGAGCAACCGGTAGCCACAGCGGTCCGAATGTCGTCAAATTAAGAAAGTTTTTATACCGCTTGGCTAGCCTTCAGTCGCCCTTCGTTCCACTCCGGGCTCTATCCTTTGACTCTCGGTCACCCACCGTTCCATCGCGCTAAGGCGCTTTAGTCACGGTGGGCTGTAATCGGGTCGCCCTAAGACGGGCTCTAGGGCATAGTTTAACGTTTTTTTGCCTTAAGTCCGGAGCGAATGCGCAGGACGACCCGATTACAGCCCACCGTGACTAAAGCGCCTTAGCGCGATGGAACGGTGGGTTAGAGCGTCAAAGGGCAGAGCCCAGAGCGGATGCGAAGGGCGACTGAAGGCTAGCAAATTCGTAAAAGCTTTTTGAAGTTGATGACATTGAGATTTGATCATCGCAAGGTACCTTATATTACTAATATTAGGTGCTTTGTGATGGTTCAATCGCGGGAGCTTTCGCACTAGCCCAAATGCCAATTTTTGAGTCACGTTCGGTATATTTAGGTTAGTTGCCAAAATGTTAATCTAATTTGTAAATATAACTATTTTTTTGATTTAGTGATTACTAATAAAATAATAAATTAACTATAATTAAATTTAGGAAATGCTTTTATTTTAATCTATTAATTAAGGTTTTTTTATGAGCACGATTGAAATTGGAGCTGGATCTTCAGAGAAGAATTATCAGCTTCCTGCAGAAGAAACGAGTAAAAAAGGCATTTTGAGCAAAGGATTACATGGCATAAGGAAGTTAGCCTCTTCTAAGCAAAAGGGACCCTCTTTTTTGGAAAAGGCAGCGCCGCAAGACCCTATGTATGCAAAAACTAGCCATCTGGAATTGAAGGTAAAGAATTTAACCGAGAAATTTCAGCATAGGGATAGAGATGCTCAAAACCATGCTGAACTTTTAGCGATTCGCAAAGAAATTCATGAAGAGATACTACCCGAAACAGAGTCGGCCGAAATTGGAGGAAAACTGCCTTCACTACTAAAGAAATTAACTTTGATGATCAATGAAACTCAAGATAATACCCAAAAACAGGAGCTTGTTGAGATAAGAGACAACTTGCAAAACGCCAATAAGGTTTTGCTGACAGGAGACACCAGTAATTCGAAACAAATTTTATCTCAGGTAACTGAACAAATAGCTGCCTTTACAGATATTCAAAATCAACTGCTTAATATTATTAACGGTGTGCAAGTAGATGTAGCGCAGCTTGAAAAAACTAAGCAAGATCTAAATGCAAAACTTGAAAAATTAGAAAAGCCTTTTGAAGGCAAGAAAAAAATCACCAAGGCGATTTCATATTGGAAAGACAAAAAGGAATTGAAGGCCGAGCTTAAAAAAATTCAAGTTGCCGAAAAACAATTTCAGTCGATTGGAGCTACTGCTAGAAAGCTAGAACTACACATTGAAAAAACCCAAAAAAAACAAATTTTAAAAGATAAAACTCAAGAATTAACGAAAACTGCAGGGCCTGATGTATTGGCAATGCAAGATCTTTTAGATTTAGTCGATAAATCGCATAAACCACTTTTAGAAATTATTTTTGATAAGACAACTCGCAGTGATGTTGAAAATTCTTTTAATGCTAGAGATGTGGCAGCCATCGATAAAATTTTAGCTAGTGTGCAAACAAGAATGGAAAATAAAGGAGATCCTAAACTAGCCAATCTTGGTCAACTTGAAAAAATTTTAAAAGAGACGAAAACCTCTATAAAGAATGCTTTTCATTTACGTCTTGATCATCTTGACAATATTGATCTTGATGACTTTGCCCAACATGTAGAGACGTGCGCTCAGCCAGGGGTTACAGCCCTTGATAAACAGATTCTTCTTAAAGATAGCCATGATCTATATTGGCAATTTCATTCACCTTTTGATACCCAAATTAATTTTTCAGATTTTATTGAAATGTATGAACAATTTGGGGTAACGGCCGAGGACGAGCTTGAATTAGAAATTAATATGAGATTAATTGAGTCTAAAATCGAACACTTGCGCAATTTAAAAGAGACAATAGAAAGTTGGGGGCATGGAGAGGATTATTGGAAATTCCAACAATCTCATCCTGAAGATGTTGAAAAAATTAAAATGGAATTCTTGAAAAAGGAACGCGAAAAAAATGCTGCCAATTTGCAGAACCCTCAAAAAGTGGTTATTCTCGGTGCCGGACCAGGAGGTCTTATTAGAAGCTTAGTCGCTGGAATGAAGGGATTCTCTGTCAACCTCATCGAAAAACGCGCCGATTTTACGCGGGACAATATGGTTAAAATTCCCAATCTTCCTGTTCTGGATTATTTTGGCATTCGCGATCGCCTTTTGAAGGATAAGCAAATCCATTTGACAGACGAGGGCACATCTTTACAAATCAAAGACCTTCAAAATGCTTTAGAATCATGCAACAAGGGGCTTTTAGGAAACGTCAGGAGTACATCAGGAGAGAAAGTTTTTATCAAAGAAACAGGTTACGATTTAGCTGATATCCAAGTCAACATCACTAAGGACAAAAAAATTGAAACCGGGTGTCTTATTCGCAAAGGTGAAAAAGCTGAATGGAGACCTACCGATCTAATTGTCGATGCTACAGGAGCTGGTGCCGCCACAGCGGAGATCTTAGGCAATGAAAGACAGGTGATCTCATCTCAAGACACCATGATGATTGCCACAGTTTTTAAAACAACAAACGCTGTCCAAACAGCTTCAAAAGAAAAAGGAGGGATGAAAAACCCTTTTCAAGTAAAGCTGGAAATCCCCGGTCGTCAATATGAACTTGTTTTGCCCACTAAAAAACATCAAAAAAAATTGATGAAATTAGAAACGCAGATGCGTGAAGTTAAAGAAAATCTCGATAAGGTAAAACGCTCAGCACAAAACCTTAGAAAAGCTCATGAGAAAATGGAGTTACTACGAAGTTCCCATTACATAGGCCCCGATCGAGAATATAGATTAAATCAGTTAAATACTCTCTTGCCAAGCTATGAAAAAAATTTAGAAAAAGCTAGTGAGTCGCTTAAAACCCTGCAAAATGAAATCCTGGGTAAAGCCGGAACACTCGAACAAAAAGCTCAAGAAAGAAAAAAAATTCGAGAAGGCGAACTTCGTACCAAATATGGTGTAGCACATTCAGAACAAAATGTTGCAGTAAAAAAGAGGTTAGTAGCAGAACTTGTTGTCTTAGAAAAAAATAAGGAACTCTATGATAATCATCCTATTCTTGATCAAGCTGACGCTTTGTTTAGCCAGCTTGAAGATGAAAAAAAATCCCTTGTTAATACCATTGCGAAAGCAGCCGGTATGAAGCATGGTCTTTCCAAAGACGTTGTCGACAAAGATATGGTTATGGCTAACAATTTCCGCATCCAGGTGACCCATCGCGATCCTGCTGTCGTCGTTGGAGAATGTGTTGTTCAACAAAGTGGCGACGCATTAGCAACGCCTGACCCCCTTTCGGGAACGGGATGCATGACAGCGCTTAAAGGCGCTACAGTCTTTAGCAAATCTCTAGATGATATGGCAAACCCCCGCCTTACAGCTCAGGAACGCTTTCGCGACTTTACCTACGGTTCCACTCAGCAAACCGAATTTCTGATTACTAAGTCGTTAGCAATGCGAACAGTCGGAATGGTCCTCGACGGCAGAATCAAAGGTCCTGTTCGTACAATCAAAGAGCTTGTCAATTATAAGCTCAGAAAAAAATCATCTAAAAATAAATAATTTTTACGATTCCCTACTAATGCATTCACGGGCATGTTTAATCAAGTCATCGATAACGTTCTGATCAATCACGCACTCATCGATGCCCCATTCAAGGACTCCACCTATGATTAGCCGATCTTGCCAGGGATATATGGTCATCCAGTAATTAGGAGCTCCTGGTACATTTTGGAACATCGCATAATCAATTCCTTCTTTAGGTTTAACGTAGACCATCTGTCCGCGTATTGGAGTAAAATCTTGGTCCTTAAAAAGCTCGCGCGATCCAAGGCTTGTGCAATTGATGATAATGCTCTCAGGTAAGGCTGCAACATCATTTGCATTGTCAAAATGTTTCTCAGCGATCATGGCTCCTTTGGACATCACTTTGCCATAAAGATCATCCATGAAGATTTTGCCATCCAAGCCCATCTCTTGTTTCCTTTTGCCTAGCTTAGTCACCCCATTGTCAAAATGGACTTCGACGGCTTCTTCCTTAGCAGGAACATGGGCGAAGGTATGAGAAAGAGTGTTTTTTTCATCGGAGTTTTTGGCTTTAAACTTGTAAAAGGTTACAAATTTGATCCCCGAAAATTCAGGATTTTCCGATGTGGCGCTTGCCATAAAGCGCTTTGTAGATATGTCTAAAATTCTCTCTACCAGTTTTTTTTGCGCTTCGGCAGTGTCGTCTGAAATCCAAGGCGGGCTCCAAATGCCAGCAGCGACATTGGATGTAAGATTGGGTGAAAATGAGTCTGCATAAAGATGCACTTCATAGCCCTGTGACAAGAGCTCGTAGGCAGTGGTTAGCCCGATGACGCCAGCGCCCAAAATAGCGACCGTTTTACATGATGCCAACTTAGGATTTTTCGCTTTTTCTGCATTCAGTATATTAACAGCTTCTTGAGCCCCACCCCAGGAGAGCGTCAAACCCGATCCCCCATAGCCGTAATTGTGTATGATCACTTTATTTTTCAAATATTCAGCTTCGAGGCGAATGCCGGACTTGCGCATGGGTCGGATGCCTACCGTATATCCGAAGATATTTTGATCAGACAAATCAGGAGTTTTTAAATACACTTTTTCAATGGCATTTTGTTCTGAAATGTCTACTGAGGCCTGAGACGATGAAGCGCTATAGCCTTTTTGAAAAAGAGCGATGCTGAAACACAGTGATAGAAACAATTTCTTTTTCATTGGATTGAACTTTGCTCAATTTTTTTCATGATTTTGATAAAAAAAGACATTCTTTATAAGGAAAAAAAATCATTTTGGTCTAATTTTTTTAAATTTCATCTCTTATCATGCTTTGGATGGGATTTAATGAATAAGTCTGGCTTGTGTTAATAATTATTTATTATAAAAAGCCAATATTTTGCTAAAAGAAGAGCCTTATGCTTTTGTGCTGCCATATCATAAATCTATAGGAATGCAATATGGGCCTTTCCAACATTGAAATCATCCTGCGCTTATTCACTGCTGCTGTCTTAGGCGGGTTAATTGGCTTTGAGCGCGAACGCTTAAGTTGGGTTGCTGGTTTACGCACCCATATGCTCGTGTGCCTTGGATCAGCTCTTGTCATGATCGTCTCAAAATTCGGATTCGACGACATTCTTAGCGAAAATCTTGTTGTACTGGATCCTTCTCGGGTGGCTGCCCAGGTTGTCAGTGGCATTGGTTTTTTAGGCGCCGGAACAATCCTCTTTTGGAAACAAGCCATTCGAGGCTTAACCACAGCCGCAAGTCTATGGGCTGTAGCTGCCGTGGGACTAGCAGTTGGTAGCGGCCTCTATCTCGCCGGAATCCTAGCTACGGTTTTTGTATTTCTCATCTTAGCGGGCGTTAAACCCTTAGAAAAGCGTTTTTTTAGAAAAAGGCAATCCAGAGGAATGCGGTTTTCCATCAAACCGGGGACTTTTTCAATGACTTCCCTTGAAGATGTCCTTGCTAAAATTCATGAACAATATGGCCCGACCAAGCTTCAGATGGAGATATCCAAAGAGGAAGAAATTTTCTATTTAATCTTCAAAACAACAGAAAAAGATTTTTTAAGCGTCATGGATATCATCAAGAAGTTGCCAGGCGTTGAAAGAATTGAAGTCATCGATGAAAATATCAATTGACGGCGGCGGTAGCCAGTAGTCAGTAGCCGGTAGTCAGTAGGAAGTCAGAATCCAGAATGACTTTGTTGCATAAATCTGATCCCGTTCTTTCAGAACTCAATCCTCCCTCTGGGACACCCAGGCCTCTCGCTTTCGCTTCGGCCTGGGCTATGTTATTATGGTCCTTCAGACCATTGAAATCATCATTTTTTAATGCACTATTTCATGGCCTGAAAGGCCTTCATGTCATAGCCCAGGCCGAAGCGAAAGCGAGAGGCCTGGGTGTCCCAGAGGGAAGATTGAGTTCTGAAGGAACGGCATTATGCAACAAAGTCATTCTGGATTCTGACTTCCTACTGACTACCGAAGTCAATACTCCATAAAATGCGACTCAGGCAGCGTCTGCCCACCGTCGATAATTAAACTTTGTCCTGTGATGTAAGAGGCTTCTTTGGAAGCTAAGAATAAAATGGCATAGGCGATTTCTTCCACTTCACCTAAACGGCCTAAGGGTATGGCTTTGACCATGTTATCGATATGAGCCTGACCAAATGCCGCTACAGATTCTGTTAGAATGTTGCCAGGTTCAACAGCATTGATATTGATTTGATACTTTGCAAGTTCTACGGCAGCAGTTCTAATAAACCCTGTTATGCCCCCCTTTGAAGCAGTATAGTGGGAAAAACCCGGAAGAGCGACTTGCGGTCCCGAGATGGAGGAGGTGATGACGATTTTGCCATGCTTTTGAGCTTTCATGGCAGGGATGCAAGCTTTAACTGCTAAAAAAGTTCCTGTCAAGTTGACGCCAATAACTTCATTCCATTGATCCAAGCTCATGTTTTCAAGTCTAACTTCTGGATATATGCCTGCATTATGACAAAGGACATCAATTCTGCCATAATGAGAGATGGCCATCTTGACCATTTGTTGCATGTCTTGTTCTTTGCTGACATCGGCTTTGACAATGATCGCTTCAGCCCCACGGTTTTGAATGTCATCCAGAACTTCTTTGAGAAGTGTTTCATCTCTTCCTACCAAGACAAGGCGCGCTCCTTCTGACGCGAAAACTTGTGCTATGCCTTTTCCTATGCCTCGGGTGGCACCGGTAACGATAACCACTTGATTTTCGAATCTCTTCATACGGTATTCCTTTGTAATGATAGAAGAATTTTTATTTGATGATTCAACCGAGAAAAGATTTAGCACCAAGCAAATAAACAATAATGATGCAAATTTTGTTTTAATCGTGGCCATAGAATTTTCTCAAAGTAGTAGATAAGTTTGAGAAAACTTATAGAATCAGGTGTTGATTTGCAACTATTTTTAAAATCTAAACTGAGTGTAGGAGGTAAATTCTCATTGACAACTCCTGTGGCTTTTAAGATAAGCTTCCATCAAGTTTAACCGGGGTTTGCATGACTTCTTGGCATCACGATTTCGTCCAAGCCAATGGCATCAAAATTCATTATATTACCGCTGGAAAGGGCCCTTTGGTATTATTGTTACATGGATTCCCGCAATTTTGTTATGCTTGGCGGCATCAAATACCTGCGCTTGCAGGGCAATTTCAAGTCGTAGCGCCTGATTTACGAGGCTATGGCGATACAGACAAGCCTATAGGTGTTTCCGAATATCAGTCTGATGTTTTGGCTGCAGACATCGCCGGTCTGATCCACGCCCTTGGCTATCAAAAAGCTCATATCATCGGCCATGATTGGGGAGGCGCTGTGGCCTGGAGGCTTGCCCTTGATTATCCACAAGTCGTCGACCATCTTGCTGTGTTAAATTGTCCTCATCCCTATGTGTTTACCAAAGCGTTGAAATCAAACTTTCAGCAGATAAGAAAAAGTTGGTACATCTTCTTCTTTCAAATTTCTTATCTTCCCGAATTTATCCTTAAGATGAATCTTAAAAAAACCTTGGAAGGCTTATTTCGCGGCACAGCTATCCGAAAAGAAGCTTTCAGCGACGCAGATATTGACCAATATTGTCAGGCTATCAAGAAACCGGGAGCTTTGACTGCAGCGCTTAATTATTACCGCGCCGCTTTTCATAAAGTTTCCGCCAAGGATTCTAAGGAAAAAGAAAAAAAGAAGATTACAGCTTCGACACTGCTTGTCTGGGGAGAAAATGATGCTGCCTTAGGCAAAGAATTGACCTATGACATGGAAGCGCTTTTTGATGGACCTTTCTCTATCCGCTATATTCCCAATTGCAGCCATTGGGTCAATGAAGAGCAGCCAGAACTCGTTAATGACTTGCTTCTGCAATTTCTTCAGCAAAACAACTAAAATAGATAAAGATTCTTCCCTTAGGAACATACAATCTCAATTTTGAGGTGATTGATTCGCTATCCTATGCTTTCACTTTTCCTATTTTTTCTTGATTTTTCTCAAGAATCTGATATAATCCTTTTTGCTAAGTTTTTTTCTTTTTGTAATTGCACTGTTTATTTTTAATTTAATTTGTTCCTATACTTTAGTGTTTTTTTAGCGATAATATTTTATTACGATGAATGAGCTATTATTTTTGATTCAAGCCCTCCTAGTCGTCGGTTTCGCCTTTGGCGCATTAAAATTAGGCAAGGGTGCCTTAGCCGCTTGGGTCGCTGTTCAAGCACTCATCGCAAATCTCTTTGTGCTTAAACAGATTACCTTATTTGGATTCGATGTTACCGCAAGCGATGCCTTTGCCATCGGAAGCTTATTAGGCCTCAATTTTTTGCAGGAGTATTTTGGCCAGGATGAGGCGCGCAAAGCTACTTTAATTTGTTTTTTTTTCATGCTGTTTTTTGCCCTTGCCTCGCAGCTGCACCTGCTCTTTGAACCTAGTATCCACGACACCACTCAGCCTGCTTTTATTGCCATTCTCTCCCAATCGCCGCGCTTGCTTATCGCCTCTATGAGCGTATTTTTCCTCGTGCAACAAATTGATATTCGCTTTTTTGCTTACCTTAAGAAAAAACTTCCGTTAGCAAGCTTCGCCTTACGTTCCGCTATCACCCTTATTCTTTCTCAATTTTTAGATACCTTTCTCTTCAGTTTCGCCGGCCTCTATGGGATTGTCGCCTCAGTGATGGATATCATCATCATTAGTTTCGCTGTCAAACTGGCCGTCATCTTCTGTTTCACCCCTCTTGTAAAGTGGGCCAAGCTATGAAATCCTTTCACTTTGATCTTATCCATCGCTCCAAAAAATCTCGTGCTCGCGTAGGCCGAATCCATACACCACATGGCATTATTGATACGCCAAATTTTGTCGCTGTCGGCACCAATGGCACTGTCAAAGCTCTCGATAATGCCCTCCTGCATGACCTTGGTTTGCAGCTGATGTTTTGCAATACCTATCACTTGCTTCTGCAACCAGGCACAGAGGTTGTAAAAAAAGCGGGCGGCCTGCATAAGTTCATCCACCGCAAACTTCCCATCATCACCGACTCAGGTGGTTTTCAAGTCTTCAGCCTAGCTTATGGCTCTGTTGCTGATGAGTTAAAAAGTCGCGGCACGAAAAAACAAGGGGGCTCCGTTCTTAAAATTACCGAAGAAGGTGTGCTCTTCCGCTCCTACCGCGATGGCGCCAAAGTCATGCTTACGCCGGAAAGCTCCATCCAAGCCCAAAAAGATCTCGGCGCCGACATCATCATCCCATTCGATGAGCTCCCCCCCTACCACATCTCTCCCGATCTCCTTAAGACATCGCTGGCAAGGACCCACCGCTGGGAACAAAGGTCTTTAGAAGCCCATTTAAAAAATCCTCAAG
>JABDEI010000025.1 GCA_013287145.1 Chlamydiota bacterium | reverse complement strand
CATCATGCGTCAGCTCATATTGCGTTATTCATTGAATATCTTCCGGAGACGCTACATAGCTGGCTTAATAAACAATTCTCCAAAGGAAACAATGCAGTTGATAAAGCTATTGAAATGGTCGAACAAAATCTTAAAGAAACAACTGCTTTCATCAATGCAAAAGGAATGTTGCATTTTGACGCTCATTTTAGAAATATCCTGACAGATGGTGAACAGCTCTATTTTTCCGATTTCGGTCTTGCAACAAGTTCACAATTTGCGCTTTCAGAAGAAGAAAATAAATTCTTTCAAATCCATCAAAACTATGATCGTTGCTATATATCAACAGCATTGACCAATTGGATTATTTCAAAAGTATTCGGTGAGGACCGCTTTGACGAAGTTTTACAGGATTATGCCCTTGGTAGAACACCTCTTATATTCCCCGAAATACTAACCCCCTTACTCTCCTCTATTGTAAAACACTATGCTCCCATTACTCTCAAGATGAACATTTTTTTTGAGACGCTTAGAAATAAAACGAAGCAAGCACCATATCCAGCAGATGAACTTGACCAACTTTGGACTGAACCTGTTTTGAGCTTTTAGAGATTGTTGTAAGTGAAAGTGTCCAATTTTGCGCAATCTGTAAACATGCTAATTGTCGATTTGTGGATATTTATTAGACACAAAGAATTATCCGCAAATCTGCAAAATGCACATTTGCGGATTGATGTTATGTCCAGAAAAGGCTGAGCATCAATGATATTTCTAATCAAGATCCTCTTTGAATTTCCTTCTTAAACTTATCCCACAGAGCTTTTTTGAACCAAATTGGCATAAGATCGGTTTTCATTTCTAATGTTGTTCCATCAGTGATTTCTGCTAACCAGACATGTTCATGACCTGAGTTGTCAAAAATATACGCGCGATTAGTCAACTTAACGGCATCAATTAAGAGATCTAAAGATCTGCTATAACGGCTTGCTATTTTATCTTCAGGAACAGGATGCCCGCCCATTTTCACCCGGAATCGAACACGTGATATGTTAATTTCTGGGTCTTCTGTTGCTACATAGTATAGATATGTTCGATAACCTCTCTCCCTGGCATGATGTAGAAGTTCAATTTTATCTGGTGAAGACATCACAGTTTCGAAGGTAAACGATTTGCTTGTCTCAATAAGCTTCTGACGAATAAAATCAGCTGCAACCGAAGCGAAATAGGAATTGACTTCGACATCATGGAAAATTAATTTGTCATCATTAAAACGGAGAAACGCAATTTGATCATCAAGGTCGGCCTTTTTTAAAAGAGAAGAGTTTGAAAAGAAAGCAAAAACTTCTTTCGCAGTAGCTTGGATGGAGTAGTGTTGGAAATCTAAAAAACTCCTAGCGATAATGTCAGCTTCTATTTCATCTGGATTGACGTAAATGCCCAATAATTCGCGGCTAACTACAGCCTTTATTGTGCTTTTCCCTGAGCCGTTTGGGCCAGCAAACATCCTTAAACGGGGAGGAGAGTTGAGCTTCATAGTTCCAATCGTTGCCCAATTGCGACTTTTACTGGTGGTTTCATTTTTCGAATAATTTTCTCTGTTCCATCGGGATGAACTTCCACGAGCAGACCATTTCGACATTCAAGCACGCTACTCCCAGATGCAAGGGCTTGCCAATAAGCTTTTATTATCGCTGCTTCAGCAAGATCTGGGATATGCTCTTCCAAATAACGAATTGATTTTTCAGATAAACTCATAACTTTTCCTTCATTCGGATCACCGTTAATTATTTTACATAAACTTTCTCAGCTTAGCAATAGAATCATGGCACACTGGCGGCACAGTTCGACCCTATTCTCTTCAGCAAAGGCCAGTAATCAGCTTCTAAAAAGCTGATTCAATTACTGCTTTATACAATCAAAAACGGCGGGTTAAACACAAAAACATGTTTAATCCGCCATGTTAAAAGAAATAATTGTGGCGGATTAATCATTCGAATAGTTTGCAAAAGTCAGTCCATCATCTCTAGAAAGCATTGGAGAAATTCTTTTGAGGATTTCGCTCTAGCAATCAACAAGATTTCAAAAGAAAAAATCGTCGTTTCTATTTTGACAAGTTTCCATTGAGAGCTATACCTCTTTCCAGGCTTCTTGCAGCCTTGGAATTAAAAAAAAACTCCTGACAAACTGGACTCTACCTGAAGCTTATTTTAGGTCTTCCAAAGAATCTGAATGAAATCGCTTGCTCAAAACTTTAACACTTCAAAACTTCATGACGTTTATGCGTTATCGTTGTTTCTTGCAAGACAAAACAATCATTTTAAAAACAATGCCTTCATTGTTAGTTCCTGATCTATTGATGAATGATAATAGTCATTGTGTTTAGTCCCCTGAGTTGTGATCAGGGTAAGAAAGGTTGATTTTCGAGTCTTGGTAACATTCTCAAAGCACTCTCTTTTCTTTCGTAGTTTTTCTGCATATTCTTTATCTATCGAAAATTCGTCTTCGTAAAATTTTATTTCGCATAAATTAATGCATTGATCAGCACGATCTATGACTAAGTCAATTTCAGCTCCAAGTTCTTTTGAACCTTTAGAGGTTTTATATTTCCATTTGGATGTCTTTGTTTGTACTGCTGTCAGCCCCAATTCTGCTTTAATGCCTTCAATATGCTTTAGACATAAGCATTCAAAAGCATGTCCCGTCCAGGATTTCCAAGATTGTTTATTCCGTTGTTTGATCCAATAATCAGGTCCACGACTTTGCAAATCTAATGATGATACACCGGCATTCCATGTAAGATAAAACAATGAATACTCATCTATTAACAAGTATCTATGACTCCGTTCCCCTTCATCAAACAAAGGAACTTCTGCAATAAATCCAGATTGTTTTAGCTCTTCAAGCCTTTTAGTCAATGTTCCACCAGTGGAAAGGCCTGTTTTTTTAACCAACTCTTGATAAGAAAGGCCAGAACGAAATTTTGCTAATGCTTTTACAATTTCCACATGTTCATCATGTTGATGAAAAAGTGAGCGATAAAGTTTGTGAAACTCTGCAATCAATGGAGCGTTATAGGAAAAACAGATCTCTCCGATCAATTGAGCAACAGATTTTCCTCTTTCTATATATGACAAATACTTTGCCACCCCGCCTAAGCACATGTAAAGCTCAAGCATCTGCTTTCTATCTAGGTTGATTTGTTTATCTTTTAAAAATTCTTCTGTTTCTCCTAAGCTAAATGGCAGTAGTCTAATTTCTTTTGTGACCCTCCCATGGAGCCCTCCTTTATTATTGACTATATTATCAATCATCCAAGAGGCTGCTGAACCACAAACAATGAGAATAACATTTGGGGTTTCGGAAAGATATCTATTCCATAGATGTTCTAAAGCCTGCAGAAACATTGAACGAGGAGAGGAAAGCCAAGGAAGTTCATCAAAAAAAATAATGCATTTCATGCTTTTTGGAATTTTTTCAATTTCTTTTCTTAATGTTTGAAATGCCGAAAACCAGTCCTTAGGTTTTGGAAGTTCTTTCCCTTTCAAGAATACATCTGAAAATTCAACAGCAAAGTTTTGAAGTTGAATGTCTAATGAAGCATCTTGAATTCCTGTAAGATGAAAAAACAAACCTTTATCTTTAAAATAGTTTTTCGTCAGATAAGTTTTGCCTATTCTGCGTCTTCCATATATAGCTAAAAAAGCTGGATCCTTAGATTCAAGAATTTTACCTAAAGTTTCTTGTTCTTTTCTTCTGCCAATGATTTTACTCATGAATTCCTTAAATTTATTCACGCTAGATATGTTATGTAATATAGCGCAAATTATAATTTTATGTCAATTTACGCTGCATAAATGATAATGAATAGCGTAAATTTTTATATTTTTATTTTCTACGCTGGATAGACTATAAAAACTGAATTTATGGCGATTGAATTCGAATGAACCGCTCATCAAGCAGTGTTTGCACAAAATAAGACAAAGACTCATCAAAGAGGCCTTAAATTAATCTGACATTATTAAGCACCAAAGGAATCTTATTAGGATCTTTAAGTCCAAAGGTCCCTTTTGTGACTACAGTGTGATCTCTGTGCCAAGCTTCGGGATTTCCTTGAAACGAGTCAAAGCCATAAATGATTTTGTCTGGATTAAGCGCTGCGATAAAATTGATGGATTTCCCTGTGCATACTCCCAATTCCAGATAAACTCCCTCTATTGTTGCCAGGTCTGAAGCATAGCGCAATAAATCAGCATCCGAATTAAATAGCTTGCTGAAAACTGATCCAAATCCTAATATCCGGAAATGTGAAAACTTTAACACTTCAAAACCTCATGACGTTTATGCGTTATGACACTCATACTTTAAGACAATGAAAACGAAAAAACTCGTTATCACTAACAAGAAAGAAGTGAACGACAATTATCGACTTTGACGCTGAATTGGTGCATAACCTGCCATGCAAATATTCGAAAAAAACTCAAATAAGAGGCCCCCAAATTCTTCGTTTGGATTTGCCTGGACGCATCAATGAACAACAAGACGATGTGTGAAGAAATGCCTTATGGGAAAATAGAGATTATATGACTAAATTTGATGTGCTAGTAATTGGAGCGGGAATCAATGGGTTAGCAGCAGCCTATCACCTTTCCAATCGGAAAGATCTCAAAATTGGACTGATAGAGCAATTTTCGCTCGGTCATTCCTATGGGAGTTCACATGGTTTTTCGAGGATCTTTCGCACTACCTATGTGAATCCTACGTATACGAAACTGGCTAGACGTGCAGATTTTCATGAGTGGCCTTCCCTAGAGGAGCAGTTGGGAAGCAAGTTACTTCATCCAAATAGCCGCTGTTTATTCGGTTCTGGAGCCTTCTTTGAGCGATACATTGAAGCGATCTTAGAAAGCCACTCTGATTTAGAAGTCGAACTTCTTGGGGTTTCTGCTGCTCGCCAGCGGTTTCCTCAATTCAATTTTTTTGATTCGTTAAATGTTTTGCATGACTATTCTTCAAAGGTCATTGCTGCAGAAGATACAATGAAGAAGTTAGCAAAGGTAATAATTGAAAGGAACGTCGCGATTTTCAATAAAACTAAAGTGTTTGAAATTAATTCAGACGTCAACGAGATAAGACTTGAAACGACAAGAGGTCCATTGAATAGTGAGCGGTTAATTATAGCTGCCGGACCTTGGATTAGACATCTTCTCCCTGAATTGGATACACAATTTCGTCCAATCAAACAAACAGTAGGCTACTATAGATTGGAGGGGGCATCGGAACAATATCAAATTGGTCGATTTCCAAATTGGGTCTATTTTGGAGAAGGTAAGAACAATGACTTCTATGGGCTGCCCGAGTTTGGATGCAAGGGGATAAAAGTTGCTCAAGAACTTACTGAAGGTGAGATTGATGATCCCGATGTGACAAATTCTGAACCTGACAAGGAAAGAATAAGAATCCTAGAGAATTTTGTAAAAAAACATTTTGTTAAGCCTATCATTAATACTGAAAGAGTAGAAACATGTTTTTACACGAATACTGGCACAAATGATTTTGTTTTAGATTTCCTTCCACAAGATCATCGAATTGTCATTGGATCCGCTTGTTCTGGCCATGCTTTTAAGTTTGCCCCACTGACTGGCAGGATTTTGTCGGAACTTGCCCTCGATGGAAAAACAACTATTCCCGAGTTTGAAGAAAACAGAGGGCTATTCTCTCTCAAAAATAACTCTTCATTTGACCTATGATATAATATCCAAGCGACGGACTGGTGACACTAATGTTGGGTCTAGCCCAACTAATCGGTATTTGAAATAAATAATTTAGCATAAAATCGGATTCATCGAAAAGAGTCGATTTTCACTATGAAGCCATCTTATCAAAACCTATGTACTGAATTCTATGATTTAACCAAGCCGGAGGCTGGGCCGAAAGAGATCGCTTTCTACCACAATCTCTTGAAAACCACAGAAGGACCATGGAAAGTACAGTAATTATCTTCTCTATAAAAGATATTTATAAACGATTTAATATTATGCCTTCTTTGCAAATGCACATGATGCGAGTCGCAGCTGTTGCCGAACTTATCCTTTCCACTCAAGCAGACAATTACCCAGAAAACCACAAGAACAATGTAATTGCTGCTTTGCTTCTTCATGATTTAGGCAATATTGTGAAGTTTAAGCTAGAGAAAGAACCTTATTGGAAGAAGATTCAACAAGAAACAATCGTTAAATATGGCTCAGTCGATCACGAGGCTACAGAAAATATGATATACGAGCTTGGTGTTAATGAACGGATAGCTTTTCTTATATCAGAAATGGGATTTGAAAACTTGCAGCATGTGATCGATTCAAACGATATGGAATTGAAAATTTGTCTCTATGCTGACCAAAGAGTCGCTCCCTATGGTGTTTCCAGCTTGCATGAGAGGTTTGCTGACTTGCGGAAAAGATATAAAAATACGGCTCTTGAAAATCGATACGAACCTTCACAGGAGGAGAAGTCTCTTCGTCTGGAACAACAAATTTTTAAAAGTTCTTCTCTCCACCCATTAGATATCAATGATCAAACAATAACACGTTATATGAAAGCTCATAATACCTGCATGCCTACAGATTAAACTTTGAAATCACAAGGAATCCAAAAAATTCATCAAATTTTTAGCTGAGCCAGCTAACAACGCTTTTTAGATCTCCTTCCACAAAATCATAGAATTGCCATTGGATTTGCTTTCTGGCCCTGCTTTTGCCGCGGGTGAAATGCGGGTTGAGTCTAAGCCTGGGCACATGGAAATCTCAAAATAGTGTTTTCTTACAGAAATGCTTGTCTTCATCCGCCGGGTTTGACACAATTAAAACAGCGGATTAAACACAAAAACGCGTTTAATCCGCCACATTAGAAAAAATAATCACGGCGGATGAAACAGGGCAAAGAATTTGCAAGCAAATAAGGATAACTTCTCTTAATAGCATTAGAGTAATTCCTTCGAGGATCTGACTCAGGCAATCAATAATATTCAAAAAAACGTAACCAAGTAAATTAGAGGTTCTAATGGCCGGGAGCAAACAACATTTAAAAGCCGAATTAAATCCTGCACTCCCGAAAGGATACGCATCGGTATTAGAATCGCTTATTGGGAAGATTAAGAACGTTCAGACAAGGGCGATGAAAGCGGTTAATCACGAGTTGATTGTAGTCTATTGGGACAGCAACTCGCCAAAGACCTACAAAATTCATTTCCAGGAATGAAGGGATTTTCTGCTCGCAACCTATGGAATATGAGAGAATTTTACCTCACATATCAAGAAAGTAAAAAACTGCAGACACTGTCTGCAGAAATTAGCTGGTCTCTCACAATATCGTCGTACTTGAGAAATGTAAGGATATTTTAGAACGAGAGTTCTATATGCGTATGTCAAGAAAAGATCTTCAAGAGCAGATAACGCCAGTAAGAAAGTCTGTTTGATTGGCTGATAAATTTAAAAAATGTTGTCGGATCTATCAAAATGTTTTATCCAGTATAATTGAAGAAAAGGGGAACGATTCCTGAAATTAGCCGATTTTTAGGAATTGTGATTAAGATGTATTTAGCTGAGCGCGAACACAATCCTCCCCATTTCCACGCTGTTTATAATGAATATGTAGCACAATTTTCGATCAAGCCTTTAGAAATGATGGAAGGAAAATTACCGCCACGTATACGTGGGCTTGTTATAGAACGGGCTTCTTTTCACCAGAAAGCCCTTACGGATAATTGGAATAGACTCAAAAAAGAACAAGCAACTAAAAAAATTAAACCTTTGGTTTAAATATGAATGTTATAAAAGTCGAATACTTTAATGAATACAAATTAAAAATTTTATTTAACGATAAAAAAAATAAAATTGTTGATATAGAACCGATAATAAATAAAAGCAAAGGAATGTTTCATCCCCTCAGAGATATAAAATACTTTAAAAAGGTTTCTTTGGATGATACTCAATATCCTTTAAGCATTTGTTGGCCAAATGGAGCAGATATATGTCCCGATTATTTATATGAACTCGGAAAGGATTTTCATGAGCCTAAAAAGCCAATAAAAGCGACGCCAAGAATCAGAAGACAAAGAAAAATCTCTGCTGAAAAAGCACTGGTTAAATATCAGCCATCCCGCGCATTGACAAAAAAACCTTCAAAGAAGATTAAAAATTAAACTGGGGTCATCACAGAATTCGGATTATAAAGCAGATTAAGGCTTGGAAAACTTTTCAGCAGACATTTGATTTACCGGAACTAAGTCATTTAGTGAATACGAGCAAAGTGAACGGGTGCCATCTTTCCTCTGAAAGGTTGAATCTGGCCTGCATAAGTTGTAGATACAGGCGTCCTTCTGGCCTTTTAGGAGCATTCTCGATATCATCAAGCGATTTTTGCATCGACAATAATTTTATCGAGTTCTTTTGGAATGGTTTCATCAAACCATATTTCCATTAGGTCGCGAATCGCTTCGTATCGTTGACAATTTTCCATTAATAAACAGATAAAAATGCTTTCACCTATGCGGCGCATTACATTAAGAATATCTAAAACATGTAAATTTTTCCAATATTATGCCACTTCATTTTACAGACATTGCTCATTTGCCCTGATGCTAAAGCGAATAATAATTTTCCATTTCTTTGTTGAAAAACTGGCAATATTAAACAGAGTACATTAAAAAAATTGCATTCTCATTTTTATATCAATTTTGCGTTTTTTTTCCAGTCAACTTGAAAAAATTTCCAAAAATAAACCCCTACCGTAGATGCATTGTGAATAAAGGCTATAAAGTATGCCCACGAAACATCATAATTAAAAAATTTCACACATATCCAAACGGGAAGGACAAAAAGAAACCAAACTGTGATGGTTTCATTAATCATCACAAAACCTGTATGCCCACAGGCGGTAAGCAATCCCGAAAAAAGACCTCGAACTGATTTGAATAAAAAAGAAAGACATCCCCAAAATAAGGTAAATTTTAAAGCATCGATATAGCTTATAATTCGCGGAACGTCAGCTTTAGAAAATAGCAAATTAATAACTATATCAGGATATAAAGCGAGCATTAATGAAATTGTTAAGCAAAAGTAAAGGCATAGCTTGACGCCAGAATTCAAGACTTGCGAAATAAGGTGGGTTTGTTCTCCTCCAATCAGATTAGCGACGGTAGTAGAAACGCCCCGAGACAATCCTTGAATGATAAATACAAAGAAACCAAAAATCGTTTGCATGATGCTCGCTAAAGTCAAACTCGCTTCTCCTAAGCTCTGCATCAAGATAAAGAAAAAAGCCCAAGCAGAAGCAATAGCAGCTTGAGCAATTGCATTGGGTCCGCCGACCCGTAAAATCTTAAAAAGCAATGGGAAATCTAACGTGAATCTATGAGTGGAATAAGTTTTTCGATTATAGGGCGCAAAAAAAGCAACGCACAAAACCAGAATACTTGTAAGCTGGCCTAGCAAAGTCGCTATAGCGGCCCCTTCGATTCCAAGTTCGGGAATCCAACCTTTGACGCCGAATATTAATAAAGTATTTAATATCATGTTGGTGCCATTCCCAGCTATAGTAGAAACCATAGGAATAAATGTATTTTTCATTCCTACAAAAAACGTGGATAATGCACAAGTCAGAGGAGAGAGTGAGTTAAAGGCTATAAGCAGCCTGCAATAAAAGATAGCTTTTGTATCTTCATTCAAATGATCAGGGAGAATGTCTGGTAAGTAAAAAGCAAGCGGAACGAATATCAAGTTTGTGAAAATGGAAAACCATATCATCTGCCAAGTAGGCGAGCTTATTTGGTTTGTTTTATTGGCCCCATTAAACTGACCCACAAATACATCTGCAGCACATGCACAAACGTTGGCCCCAATTTGGAGCATGGTGATCAAGGCGCCAAAAGAGATAAGAGCGTTAAATGCTTCTAAAGAATATTTAGCTAAAAAGAAGCGGTCGCATAATAGCATTAAGCTTCCTGAAAGGCTGCTAAGCATTAATGGATATGACAGCTTAAAAAGAGCGAACGGTCTTGCCTCGGTAATATATTTTTGAGAAATTGGGGGACTTAGGACTTGACTCATAATAATTTTTAACAAAAAGGGTCTAAAGGAGGAAATCCCGATTGTAAATGTCGAAACCATCTAGGATTTTTGGCAAAATCACATATAGCTCTCACCACACTAATGCGAACATCGTTAAACAAATTTACAATCCATATAGAATTATCGCCTAACACTTTTTCCACAATTTCCCTAGTAGAATATATTTTTGATGTTACATCGATTTGCTTATTTTTATTCGAAACTTTTGCTCTAAAAAAGTCTTCTCTAGCATGTGAATAATTTTTATTTTTTAGTGATAACAGACGCTTTTCTATATCTTTTGAGTAGGCGGTGCCGTTTTCAAAAAAGGCGCTTTCTAATAACATAAAGGCTTCATTTTTTGCATGTTCTGAGGATTGTGAAAGCGATTCTCTTAAAGCAGACCCCAACACCCATACGCTTTTGTCAGTATTGCTGACGATTGCGATTGCGAGGGGTACATCAATACCTAAAGATGTATAGAATCGTACCTGCCACCCATCTTCGCGAATCAATGCCTTTTCTTTTATTTCAAAAACGAGACCATCTTCATACCAAATCTCTGCCAATAAATGCCTTTCTATTAGTTCTAACACCGCATGGTTCACTGCTTGATCGATTGCAGGATGGCATCCTAACCCATTTGCATCCGCTGATTTTTCTTCAGAAGTTAAAACACTACCAATTAACACTTGCGATGGAGAAAAAATTCTGCACTCATTTGGCGTCTTTAGTGAATAGCCTATGAAGTTCTTTTTATCTTGATGAAAAGCATAGGTTGCCCACAATCGTTCTAATGCCTCGAATTGGGAAGCTCTCTTTGCGTTTTCTTTAACCTCATTAAAACCAAATCCATAGACATAAGTGTTATGCTGCCCAGATTTAACGAAAATTCCTGATTTGGCTAAAAAGTGACCTGAACTTTGCGCTGAAGAAGAGATTATGGTTTTTAAAGGTACGCGCACTTTATCATCATCCCGGCATCTCTACAAGATCCGAATAGCTTCGTACGATTTTTTGACCCAACTGGGTTAACTTGGCATGGTTCGTAACTGTGGCATACCCATTTAAAAACTGTTTTTGAAAAACTGCTAAGCATTTGCTATAGGAAGAATTTTCTAACAACTTCACTAGCTGGTGAAAAATTCTCACCATGCGGCTTAAAACAAAAGTAGCATGGAAAATTCCATACATGGGTCTAGGATCAGGGCGAATTGGAGCAGCATATCTTTCATTCGGATCATTTAATATCAAACAATCTTGCGCAAAAAGAGTGTTTAAATGGAGGTGGGAAGTTTCGTGGATAATATGCTCGCAAAAATATACTTCTGCAGAGAGATCAGTATTAGGAATGCAAAGGTAAATAGAACCAAAAACCCTTGGATCTGTCATTCCCACAAGTCGATCTGAATTGAATAATTTAATTTCGGCAACGTAAGCCTCAAACTCATCATAGAATAATGGAGAAGCTTTTTTAAGAAAAAGCAACGATTCAGCGATTTTTGACCCATATTTCACAAGGCCGTTTTTGTCAACGCAATCGATGGTAGGCAGCTTCCCATATTGATTGCGATTTTGCTCTTTCAATGATTCAAGCACTTCTTGCTCCCAAGCTTCAGAAGTGATGGTTGAAACACCAAATGATGAGGCATATGGATGATTTTCTAAAACTTGAGAAAGTGATGGCAACAAGCTTAAAACTTCTTTAACATCATTATTTTTTAAAGCCTCAACTAGCGAAGAATGCAAAGCATGTAATCGTGGGTTAAACTTTTCATTAGGATTAAGAGTATTTGTCATATTCTTCAATTGAGCATAATCTTTCTTAAAGCCCCGGGCAGCCGAATCCACTAAGCTTAAAAGACTTTTGATAAACATTTGGTTGTAAATTTGCCTTAAACAATAAGGACTTTTTTCAATGCATTGGGAAGTAAAATAATCAGGAGTCATGCGATTAATTTTTTATATGTGCTTTAAATAGGAGTCACACATTGATTTCGTGCAACTCCTTTTGTTATTTCCAAACAGATTAATTGCCATACAGTTGAACTGTGGGCTTGTTGAGAATCAATAAATCATTTTCTATCACTTCGAACGTAACCTGTTGAGAAACTTCTTGTTCGACTTCAAATTCTTCGACTTCGGTAATTGATTGATCCATTGTAACCTCCGATATGGATATTTTTCCTTTGCAAGGCTACTGCCATTAAAGAATCCAACTTACAGCTACACTTGCGATGCCCACTAGGTATAAAAATTTTCTTCAAAATAGTCAATCAAATTGCATTTATTCCTGTCGAATCCCAGCGATTGCGCGTTCACGCACAATCGCTGATATGAAGAAATCTTGGTTCAATATTTTGTTGAAAGATGGCATGCTTAAAGATAAGTTATGAGATTAATAGGAGGGTATTTGTGGAAACGATTTGCATCAAGACAAAACTAAAAAAAGGGTCTCTAGAAGATGTTCGCAAATGGTTTCAAACTCTGCGAGAAAAACCAGACGAAGTATTGCAATCTTTAGAAAAAGAAGGCGTGATCATTGAATCAGCTTTTTTAGATAAACAGGGTCATGATTATTTCTTGATTTACTACATGAAAGCTAAAAGCCTTGCTCATGCTCGAGAAGTAGCTATGAAATCAACTTTAGCAATCGATAAGTACCATAAAGAGTGCTTCAAAAAGTTTTGTGAAGATCGCATGGAGCTTGAGCCATTGATAGATTTTCATCGCATTTAGCATTTTTTCTGCAAATGACTGGAAAGAAAACTAAATTTTCCTGAATCCTCAGAGCACCCTCATAATCTGCTTGCGAGGGAAAACGTAACTCTAATGTGTTCAGTGCTATAAGGGAATAAGATTCATAACCCGCTGGTCGTAGGTTCAAGTTCTGAAACTGACTTTCCACTCCCCTCTTGAAGTCCTAAAGCAATTTCTTCTAATGAATCCGAATGAAATCTCTTGCTCAAAACTAATCCAATTCATAATATCCGGAAATGTGAAAACTTTAACACTTCAAAACCTCATGACGTTTATGCGTTATGACACTCATACTTTAAGGAGTGACGATGAAAAAACTCGTTATCGCTAACCAGAAAGGAGGTGTAGGCAAGAGTACGACAGCTATCAACCTTGCCGCTGGATTAGCACATAAAGGTAAAAAAGTCTTGTTGATTGATATGGATCCTCAAGGACACGCATCGCTTGGCCTGGGCATCGGTACAGAAGATCAGCAAACCGTTGCAGATCTTCTAATTGAAGATAAGTGTTCAATTAAGGATGTCTTGCAACAAACTTACATTCCTAAGTTGGACATTATCCCAAGCGACATTTCATTAGCTGGAGCAGAGCTAAAAATGCCGCAAATGGGAAGAGAGTTTAGATTACGGAAAAAGCTCTCTGAAGTATCTGGATATGATTTTTTAATCATCGACAGCCCCCCTACTTTTGGAACACTTGCAATCAATTCTTTTGTTGTTGCCGAAGAGATTTTGCTTCCTATTGAACTTTCATTTTTTAGCTTGGCTGGAATCAACAACTTTATGGATTCCATAAGCTACATCAATGAAAACGTTGGCAGTATGGTCAAACACAATGTTGAAATTTCCGGTGTCTTGATTACATTCTTTGACACTAGAACTAAACTGGCTAGACAAATTCATTCTAAAATAGAAGAACTTTTTGGGAGAAAGGTCTTCAACACTTCAATACCTCAAAACATCAAATTGAAAGAATCGCAAGCTGCCGGTAAATCCATCTACGATTATGACTCAAATTGTTCTGGAGCTCTTGCTTATCAGAACTTAACCCAAGAATTTTTAAAAAGGTGTAAACATGCTAGGAATTGATCAAATGGCTCAATCCATCAGAAAAAAAATCTCATTAAAGGATCATAAACCATCCTCCCCTTTTGAAGAAAACACTTCCATACAGCAAGAAGTAAATGCATCAAAAGGTAAAAAAGAAACAACAGCTAAAGGAAGTGAAGAAAAAACTTCTAAAAGTTTAGATGTTGAAACTTCAAAACATCAAAACGGGGAAACGCGTGAAGGTTTAGAAGTAAATACTTCAACACATCAAGATGACAAAAAACAAAGCAAGGTTTTCAAAACAACCGTCTATTTCTCCGAAGACACCAAGAAAAAATTCGATGAAATTTATGCAAAACGAATCTTAGCTGAATTCAAGACTGATAAAACCGACTTACTTTGCGAAGCTATTAATCTTCTCTACGAAAAAGAAAAAGAAAGAGTCGAAGGTTCTTCTTGATTTGGTTTGCTTTGCACCTCAAAAGGTAGAAACTTTATTACGTTATGCCGATTTGAAGTGTAAATGTGAGGAAGTGTCCCCGTTATAAACTTAATGGTTTTTTCTGTTTTGCTTTTTTGTCTATTCAGCGCCTGCACCTCTTCACAGCGAAGCTTTATTACTTCAAAATGTCTTTACTTTACACTGTTCGTCCGTCTTAAAGTTTATAAGTGAATACTTTTATTGTTTTTAAAGTAAATAGGTAAATACATTAAAACTGCAAAACTTGAATACATCATAAAGTGAGTGATGGGTGGGGGACTGCATATACTTCAACACTTTAAAAAAGCGAAAGGTAAAAAGGGGATAACGCATGTTGCCTACGGTGAGAGATTCAGAAAGCGATTTCAGTTTCAGACGAGTGACATTGCGTTTTTATACATTCCTTTCTCTTGAAAGGAATAACCCAACGGCCTTCAAAGAATTTTCAAGACAAAAAATGGTCAAAAGCTATATGAAAATCTGAGTAGTTTATAATGCTACTTATAAACTACTTTAGAATTATCAGACGTTGTAGAGGCTAAGATGGAACTTATTGAAAAAGATGTAGGGCAGTTAAGTCAATTAAACCCGTACATATTAAGATACGAAGAGGCGATTTCGACCTCTCGAAATATTCTTTGGCAAAAGTTAGGTGAACATACTATCGGCGAGTTTTTGGAAATTTGGCTTTCTACCTTAGTCAACCTCACCGCGATAAATTATCGATCGGGGATGCGCAAGCTAGAACAATTTGGATACATCAAAACGGAGATGTCGCTCCAAGCCTTTGCTTTAGTCAATCATGACGCAATCATTGACCGAATTAAGAAAGATAAACTCCCTGGCGAAGAATGGTCTGAATGTACCCGTCAAGCAAGAGCAGCTTGTTATATTTCATTTACGAGTTTCTTAAGCCGAAGATTTCAAGGAATGATTAAAAAAGCTCTACCTTGCAAAGAAGGAGTATCTAAAACCTTTTACCGCGTCCATGAAAAAGTCAAAAGCAATGCCATGACACAAGCTCATTGGATTTCATTTTTGGACGCCTTAAAAACAATTAACATTCGTGATTGTCTGATTGCAAAAATTACTCTTCAAGGTGGCAAACGTATTCAGGAAGTCCTATCCCTCACAACAAAGCAAATTGCCTGGGAAAGAAATGAGATAACTTTTGTGCAATCTAAAACAAAAGGCATCCACAAAGAAACGATCATCACCTATCCACAAAGTATTATGGATTTATTAAAGAAGTATTTAAATTATCGCTCCGGCGGTCTTGTTTTCATCACCAAAAATGGAAAAAAAGTTCCTTTGAATCAGTTGGCGAAAACATTTGCAAAAGCTGGTCTCAAGACCAAAATCCCTTTTAAAATTACTCCTCATGTCCTCAGAGCCTCAACCGTTACCTTTCTCAAACAACAGGGCTTTTCTGATAGCGATATTATGGGAGTCACTGGACATGCCAGCTCAGAAATGGTATACGCGTACGACAAATCTTCACGCGCTAATAACGCCAGCAAAAAAGTCAGTCTCACCCATTAAACTTTGGATACACCTATATTTTTTTATTTTTAAAGTCTAAGAATATTCGAAAAGTTTTGACATATGTCATTCTAATGTGTACTATCAAAGGCATATGAGTAATTTATGGAAAGTTCGCTTATCCAAAAGCGCTGAAAAGCAATACGAAAAGCTTAAGAAAAGTGGTAGCAAAAAACCGTCCATTATAGACGTCATCGATTTTCTTATTGTGGAATTAATTCAAAAAGGACCGGAAAGAGTAGACTGGCCAAATTATAGTAAACTTTCACAAGACACCTATCACTGCCATTTAAAAAAAGGACGACCAACATATGTTGCTTGTTGGAAGGTTTTTGACTCAAAACTAAATCAAATAGAGGTTTATTATGTCGGCACACACGAAAACGCGCCATACTAAAACAGCGTCTTATATTGAGGTAAATATTGGTTTGCCTGGTAAAAAAGCGCTTCTTTATAAAATTCCAAATACTGAAAAAATTAAAGATAAATTGACCCATCTTTTAGATTCTTTAACTGTATCAAAAGAAGATTTAATTACAGCATGGGAGGAAGCAAAACCTTGGAATAAAATTGCTTCTGATCGTATTGAAAAATATAAAAAAGCTGGTCTAATTTTGCGCGGGGCTCGTTATAGAGAAAATATTTCACAAAAAGAATTAGCGAAAAAAAGTGGCGTAAGCCAAGACAATATATCTAAAATTGAAAATGGTAAACGCCCTGTTGGCGAAAAAGTTGCAAAGAGACTCGCAAAAGCTCTCAAAATTGATTATCAGTTATTATTAGATTTGTAAAATCTTTAGGCAATATTTTCTCGTCTTCTGGAATTATCAGAAATTAAATGTCCTGTAATGAATAACAAGTGCCTTAGCCGTGAACAATACAATGTGCTATTAGGTAATTAATTTTTGCTTAACAAACGATAATGGACTTGCAGCATTCTCAGCGATCCATGGTCTGTGAGAGGTAAGAATTGGACGCTTTAATTGAGATGCTGATTTTATCATATTTGCTAAAGGAATGTGTGCATCAACAAAGCTTAGTGCACGCCATGGATATTCTTCTCCTTTAGGATGCAAAATTCGGAAGTTGGTAGACATAATCGGTAAAACAGTTTTTAAGTAACAAGCGCAGACTCGCCATCCTTTAACTGTTAATACCGAATCCATCTTATGGGAGACCAAAATATCGCTCAACGATGCAGTTCTTACATAATCCATCGCATTAAATTTCCCCCAAAAATTTCCCCAAATCATCCGATATGGCAAATCATCAGAATGCCCTTGGGGTAAAAAAAACCAAAGGATTGAAAATTTTGAATATTTCTCAGGCTTATTTAGAAGAACATCATACTCATTGGTGAATTGTATAGGAGCTTCTTTGAAATTGAAGGATTCAATCCCTAAAATAAGAGGGTCTTCTTCTTGATTAGTAAGGCGGCTTTCATCAGAAGTTAATCCAAAATCTTGTTTTGAGTCTTTATGAAATCGTTTAGTATGTCCCTTACCACTATTATGAAAGGATCTATGCAACTCGGTAAGATCTTCGTAGAAACCAGTGTCAGCATTATATATTTTTTCGCGATGTGATCCCACATCTATATTATAGTATATATCTAATTGATTCCCGTTGTTGGTAATGTTAAAATTGCCGAGAAGTGCATGATTTTCTTTGGTTCCTACAGCAATCCTAGCTTTGTTCATGGTAGATTCTCCTTTGTGCGGCATTTTCATTAGGAGCTACAATTATAATAAAATAAAAAATTGAAAGATAATAAAATTAGCGCTTTTTGCCGCGCCAAATTAGAAATTTTGCAAATTTGGGATTTAGGTGGATTGTTAATATTGCCTCTCTGGCCCGATAATTTTTCTTTTTTTCCATAGCTTTTTCTCCTCTCAGATTAAATTATATCCGACTTTCATTATTTTTTAAGCACTAAAGATCCTTGACTCCAAAATTCTTAAAGAATACAAAGATGGGGATAAAAATAATCGGAAAGGAACTAAAATATGCTCACAACAACAAAAGCTCCAGGAAGAGCTCCTGGTATGAAGAAATTTAAAAGCTCTGTGTATCTGTCAGAAACCGAAAACCGGATGGTAAACGAGCTATATGCCAAGAGATTGTTATCAGATAACAAAACGGATAAATCTGCATTGATATGCGAGGCCATTCATCTTCTTTATCAAGCTGAAATGGGAACGAAATAACCGCTAGGCAAGGATCATATTCATGGCAAACAAGACAGAAGTCAAATCCGCACCTAACTCCAAAGATTCTGAAATGCTGGTTTTGGGATGTATGTTGACTAACAATCACAATTTGTTGATTGGAGCTGATGAACTTAACGAGTCAGATTTTTATTACGCTGAACACATGGCCATTTTCCAAGCTTTAAAGACCCTTCAAAAGCAAGGAAAGCCTGCGGATGTATCCCTTCTCTGCGAAGAATTAAAACGTCAAGATAAGCTCCAATCGGTAGGAGGATTGCAATACATCATCTCTCTCGCCCAATATGCCGGCACTTCTGCCTACATCCAAGAATATATCGATACTCTAAAAAATAAATCTCTTTTGCGCACACTGATCGTAGAAAGCCAATATATTGGAAAAGAGGCTTTAGAAGACAATGAAAATCCCCTTTCTCTGATTGAAAGACTGCAAAACACTCTTCGGCTGCTTGAACACAAGCATGGCAAGAGACTTCCCATAATCAAAATTGAGGATCGAATAGGCCAATTTGAAGAATTGCTTCAAAAATATAGAGGAGAAAAATACTTAGGTCTTCGGGTTAAGTCTATCGAAGAGTTTAACGAACATTTGCTTGGTTTGCGAAAATTAAATCTATTGGCCGCAGCTCCAAACGTTGGAAAAACCGCTTTAACCATTCAATTGGGCCTAGAAGCTCTTTTAATGGAAGAAAACGCCTGTTTGGCTTATTTCTCTCTAGAAATGACCTCTTTAGAAATCTTTACACGTATTAATCTTTATCTTTCTGAACTTAATTTTCGAACGTTTATGTTCGGCAGCCAGCAACAAAGCCGTGAAAAAAATCCCGACGCCTATTTTACATCAGAAGAACAAAAAAAGATCAAAAATTCCTATGAAACTCTCAAACGAATTGGCGATCGCATTCAAATCATCGACACCTCAACTTGCCCTTTCATTGATGCCAAAAGCGTTATCAATTATGTGAATGCCTTAAAAGAGAAAACGCAGTGTACTCGAGCTATTGTCATCATTGATTATCTGCAAGTGTGGCCGATCAACCCTAGCATTCGATTTCCAAGCGAAAATGAAGCTGACAAATGGCGCATTGGCGAAATGAAAAAAATTCGGGATTCGATGGGCGAAGATCCTGTCATCGTCATTTCTGAAGCAAGAAAGCCTTCGGGAAAAGATGACACTTGGGGAGGAGACTTGTCCGATGTGATGGGATCGGCTCGAGGAACTTATACTCCTGACATTGTCATGCTTCTATCTCAACTTAAGCCCAAAGCTTTAGCCAAATTCTGGACTAAAAATAACATGCCAAAAATCGAGTTTGAAGAAGAGATCGAATGCTCAGAAGATGAGAAAGCCGGCCTAGCCATTAAAAATTATTTATCGAAGCTTGGAATATGTATTTGTAAATTAGAAGTTCCAAAAGCTAGGGATGGAATGCAGAAATTTAGCATCATGCTTGAGTATCATTTTCAACGAAATTTGTTTAGAAAAGTTAACTGGGAATCGTTGAAAAAAAATGATAAAGCGCAAGTTAAAAGCTATCTGAACTTTAACGATTAGTAGAGATTTTTAATGAGTGAAAAAAATGAACTAGATTGGTCTCCGACTGAGTTAATGGAATTGATTTCTCAAGGAAAAATTCCAAAAGATATCGGGGAATTTGGGATGAAAGAGCTTCAGAAAAGCATGAAAAATATTGTTGCGTTTCAAAAGCTCTCAGCTAAGGGAGCATCGCAGGGTGAACTTTCATCATTCTTTTCAGAAAAAGCTAAATCATCCAAAGATGAGATTGAAAAGGGTCTTGCCTTCTATAAGTTCATTTTAGAGAACAAAGAAATTCTAAAAAAAATCATCGGCGAAGAAAAAAAACGCCCTATAAAATTCCGGCAATCAGGCCATTTAATCGATCAGACATTGAAGTATAGTGATCCTAAAAAGCAACAGCTTACATTTTTTGATATTCTCCATGATGAAACAAGACTCAAAATAGAGCAGTCAAAATTAGAAGTAAGAGCAGAAGGAATAAGACTGACACCTCCAGAAGATAAAATGCTAAAAGCAATTAATAAGCTATTACACGAAAAAAGCGAAAATAAAAATGAAGATGCAGACGAGTTCTATGGCGGTAACTTAGCAGGTTCACAATTAATTCCATATGGAGGAAAAGGGCAAAGTGCCAAAGCTGCAATTTTGAGAATAATTCCAGCTGAACTTTATAAAGCTTACCTCGATAGGGATGATTATTCCGGTGACGACATTAAATTCATAAAAAAAGTCTTGCAAGAGTTAGCTAATAAAAAATTTCTAATTATGTATGATAGAAAAAGAAAGGAAAATGGCAAAACCGTCACGGATCGAATCGAAGATTTTCAGCCTTTAATAAAGTTAGTGAGCTACATTGAAGGACTTACTGATAGCGAGCTAAAAAAATTAAACAGTGGGGACTCTGAAATAAGGGAGAAAAAAGGTGAGCTAGTGATGGCCCTTAACCCTATATTTATCGATCAGATCAATACTAAATATATCGAATATCCTTCCGACATTAACAAAAGAACTACGATTGCGGCGGGTGGGCATTTTTACATCAGTGAAAGCATGATCGTCTTACGCGATTATATGTTGAGAGAAATCAGCGCAAAACGCTTTGAGGTAGAAATCAACGAAGACAGGCTTCCCTATGTCCTGCGTTTAGACAATTACATAAAATCCCACAGAAAAAAGCTGATCGCGGAGCGCATTTCTAGCGCTATTGACTGTGTTAAAAACTTAGGCATTATTTTAGAGGTAGATAAAGTGATCGGTGCCGAGGGACAAATGAAATACATTTTTAAACTGAACAAAAATTTTGAATAACTTTAGCAAAGAACAATGTGATTGTGACAATTGCGTTTGATTTTTTAAAATTTATCTGTAAAAAACTTATCCATTTTCGCCGAAGGTATACAGATATAATCTTTACAATGCCTTGAGATCCACAAATATTGACTTTCCTCGATAAATTTTAAAAGGGTGACTTCAGCTATAATTGACAAATCTTCAATAAGATGATTAGAATCATCTAAAACACCGAGATCGCTATTTGCAAATTTATTGATCCCTTGGTTAGCCATCAATTCCTTGAAAATTTTTAATTTTTTTCCTTCATAAATAATATTGATCTTTTTCCAATCCTCTTTTCCATTTTTAGGTGGCTGACGAACAATTTCTCCATTTTTAATGTGAATGTAAGCAATAAAATCTTTTTCTTGTTTACGTTCTAACTCACAATTTATTTGTGCTCTTTTTACAAGTTCAGCGGATTTTTCTTGAAGCCATTTTTGATTGAGGGAAATCCAATTTGCTTTTTTGGCAGTAATTTGTGCTTTGAGAAACACTCTATCAGTTGTAATATGGCAAAAGGTTTTACAAACAATTCGCAAATTTAAGATATCTTGATTGACCACCATAGAAAATATTATCTTCCAAATGTCATTTGGAACTTGTTTGATCATTGGATAATTTACTTGTTCCTGCTTTACTTCATTCTGCTCGGGCCAGAAGATAGTTCCACTATAAGAAAAATAACTTAGAAAATTTTTTACAGATTGCATGAATGCTCCATGGGTACATGTTAAAAGTTATTAACACTTTATAAATTTTATAGTGTTCTTTATAAATTTTAAATGATGTCCATATGGAATCTCCTTAGGGTTAGATACCTTTTGATGAAGGCTGCATGTGCATTCATCAAAACCTGAATTCTTGATATCCCTCTCCCATTTGCCTTCATCTAAAAGACCTGGCATGAGGGAAACATCAACGTAAATGACTTTAGTATTT
>JABDEI010000024.1 GCA_013287145.1 Chlamydiota bacterium | reverse complement strand
AGGTATTATTTTTTTTGCGGCTATTTAGGATGCATTTATCAAAGTGGTGAGATCCGATCGTTACATCTTTTCCGAGTGCATCGTAATGAGAACAGGCGCTTTTGCTGTCATAATCAATATCGACTTGGAATTGCCCGGAAGCCGTTTTAAGATCGTTTAATTCTTTTAGCAAACCGCGCGAGAGGAAAAGCAATCCTGTTCTGCTGAAGCGTTGGAAATCGTGAAGAAGGGTCTTAAGGCTAAATTCAAATCGCAGGCGGAAAGTTTCGATTTCTTCCCAATTATTTACGATGAGCTGAAATGTTGTTGGATGAACGTCGCCAAAGTGAGTGAGATTGTGATTGAGAATAAATGCTACCTTTGAAGAATCTTCCATTCCTTCCGAAGTTGTCTTGCCGACGATGCGAACAACATCGCGCTTTTTGTCTCCAACCCACACATCGAAATCAGCATGATTGCGGGCATAATCATTAAAGAGCACATGATCGCCTACGATGTCGTATTCTTCGACTCTTCCTGGCTTGCCGACTAAAAGGGTGCCTTGAATATCAGTGACATCAAGGGTGTTTCCGCGATGATCATAGACAAAGTTCAGGCTCATTTGTTGCATAGCAATATCAGCATTTTGACAATTCATGGAACCTTCTGCAAGGCATCCTTGAATGTTTGCCTGCAAAGTATAGTCATTAGGCTGAAAATCAAAATGCAAAAAAGCCCCTTTTTGGCGATATGAGACGAGGCCTTCGATAGGAAATTTAAGAAAGAAAGAAGGCTTATTAAAGTGAGAGAGCAAGTCTTGAACTTGGGAAACTTTGCCGTTCATCCTATCGGATCGAATGTCGACTTCGAAAACTTCCTTAAGAGGACTGCTATAATCTATATCGATAGCGCCGGCAAAATATACTCCATTACAGAATGTTTCAATTTTTGGAATATGCACTTTCTGCCCTTCAAAGCTGATGTCTGCATTAATATCTGTGAATAGCAAGCCGCTGTTTTTTTCGAAATATGTTCCTGTTGTCAGGGGAATAAAGCCAAAGTGCGCTTTCTTATTTAAATCAAAATAATGAAATGCTTCTCTGCCAGGAGTAGCTTCAATTTCGCTAACTTCGATGGCAAGGTCGGAATTTTCTAGTATTAAGTCTTTGGCTGTATAATTCACCACAAGCTTTTGATGATCGAAAACACCTTTGACATCAGCATTGCCGCTAAGCTGCATTTGATTTTCCAAAAAGATAAAGGGAGATATGTATCTTTCTACCGGTAAGTTATCAGCATGCAGCCATCCACTCTTTATGAGCATTCCTGCTATACCGGCCTCATGCTTAAGCCAATTTTCTTGAATCTGAAGAGCAGGATAAGCTAACGCCGGCAAAGCGCTCTTCATTGCATCCAAAGCAAAATAATCTCCTTGGATTTCATTGCGGCTGATTGGTTTTATATTATCCTGATAGGATTTTTCGATATCGAAGCCGAAAGTGATCGCATCTTCAGTACTCCCATCAATATTAAATACCTTAAGTAAACCTTTTACCGATAATCCTGAAGGCACTCTTTTTGCTGCTGCTTCGATGATCATTTTATCTTGAGCAAAGGTTTTCTCCAATTTTTGCTTAATTAAAAGAGGAGCTAGCGAGGTAATACTCCTGGTATCCCCGGAAAAAAAGATTTTCATTGCCTCGTCAGTAGAGCTTCCATCAATGGCGATCTCGCCTTTAAGCCCTTCGAAATTGCCTGTGATGGCAGATTTTTCTATGGTTCCTCGATTAAGCGTTAAATGCCCAAAAATGTTCGAAAATTGCCAATCGTCATAGTAAAACCCGGGAATCTTTAGGGATCCGTTCCTCACCTCAATGTTTGCTTTCATCGTTTCGAGAGGATTTTGTGCTGAAGGACTGACAATGAGATCGCCGCAGGCATAGTCGCAGCTTGTGAATAAGCTCCATGGCTCTGCTGTTAACTCGAATTGATGCGCCGCAATTTTCTCTACTTTGAGATCTGTTAGGCTAAAATCGTCTAAATATGCAATTAATGAGGCATCGATTTTGCCCCCTAACATATGAACTTGTTCCGAAAAAGGAAAATATTTGGCTACAATAGATTGAATAAATTCAAATTCTTCTTTACCGAGATTTTGTATTTCAATTTCGGTGCTATTCCACGCCGCCTGCAACTGTCTCGCTGCAAAATGAATAAAATTTCTTTCATTAGCTTCAGAAGTTAATGCGATGCCAAGCTCCAACGCTCCGGAACCTTCTTGGGGCAGCAGAGCTTCGCCTGTGATAGATAATTCTTTTTTTTGATTCAGATGATTAAAAAAGCCTTTCAAATTCAATTTGAGATGATCACGGGCATCTAAAGACAACTCTCCTTTTAGATGATCAATCTTCCAAAAAGGGGTAAAACTCTGATAAAAAGTAAAAGAAGCGTTTTCATCTAGTTCGAATTTCCCTGCCGGCTTGCTTTTTTCTGCCGAATCAAGCCGTAGGTATGCATGCGGAATTTCCCCTGCAAAGCCCAAGGTTGGATGCATAAAGGCGAAGTGCTGCAAGGTCGCGTCTGCTGTAAAATTAAAAAGAGATCCAAGAAGAAGCTCGCCTGATATTTTCCCATTCAAAATTCCTTTGGAGACACTCCAAGGAATTTCTGCTGGCCATATAGCATGCGCTACTTGATTTACAGCGGCACAATCCAACTGGCGAAATTCAATATTGGCAGAGCCTTGGTCTAAGTTATTTTGAAAAAACTCCACTAAAACAGCATTATCATTTAATGAGTCTTGGAAGCCAGCCGATAAGTTAAGATGGGTTTGCTGGCCGCAATCGAGGGCTAAAGAGAAATGCAAAGAATGCCTTAGTCCTGCATGACCTTCTGAGTCGTAGACAATAGCATTTCCTTCCTTCAAAGAGATGTGCTGAATCATCTGAATAAAGCTATTTTGAGAAGGTGTTTTGTCTAAAAAGAATCCGCGCAAATTCGGCGATGCGGCTCCTATATGCAAATTCGGCTTAATGAATTCTAAAGTTAAGTCGATTTCTCTTTTGAAAAGATTGAATTGAATGGAGGCATGCATCTCCTTGGCCTCAAGTCGGATTCCGCCATCCTCGATACTTTTTACCGTAGCCATTGTTGGCGCTTGTATTATCCATATCCCATTTTCCTTGGAGATTTTTTCAGCAGAAAGCTCCAACTCAAATGTTTTATGAAGATAATTTCTTAAATACCACGAAGCCGCAGTCGTTTGAATTGTCGACCAGAAGAAAAAACAAGTGATCAGCAAAAAGAAAAAAGGGATAAGGAGTAAAGTTTTTCTGCTCATGAGACGTTGGCAAATCATTTTATTAAGGGCTATGAATATGCATTAATTGTGAAACAAAATGGTATTTGCTGCAATAAGTGTTCAAAGATTCTTGCCATTTTGCGGTTTTTTGAACCCTTTTAGGGCAAAGATATGACATTATACATAGAGTGATATTTTATTATTTTAATTGTTCAAGTTACGCATGTAATTCGCTGATTTTATGCTAAGTATCAAAGTAATATTTAAAATAAATTGTTGTTGAAATAATTTGTGATTAAATTACATTTTATAGTATAATTATAATTCAAAAATCCTAAATTAGGAGTTCTTATTCCAGCTGCAACCCTCTCTTTTCCCAATGTCGTAGGGCGGAATAATGCTTATCATCAGCCTCGATCAACCTCTTTTCAGGATGTTTTAGGGGGAGCAAAGGCTTTCTATAATCAACCCGATTATTTTGAGTCCACCAAACGAGATTTTTCTCAAAAAAAGGCTTTGCCTGTTAACTATACATGGAATACTGAACATAAAATTATTAGAGTTATAAAACAGATATTTTCAGTGATCATTTTCCCTATCGGCATCTATAAACTCCTGCATGCATTAGTTGGAAAAGTCGCTTTACTACCCGCCTCAAATCCAGCTCTTTTGGGATTTTCTAAAAATCATGCTAACGACAGCAGGTCAGGAATTTCATTAGAAGGCGACTGGAAGCATAAACGCATTACCGTTGAAGTCGATGGATATAAGATAGATGCTGTCATTGTCGGTACTGCATCTACGTTAAATAATGGAAGGTGGGTTTTAGCCTCGAATGGCAATGGCGAATTTTATGAAGACAGCCTCACAAATGATGGCGATTTCAAACAAATCCTTAGTAAAGTTAAGGGAAATGGCATCGTATTTAATTATCCAGGAGTTGGAGCAAGCTCAGGTTTACCTAATAGAGACGCTATGGCAAAGGCCTATCGTGCTATGCTTGCATTATTGGAAGACCAAAATAAAGGGATTGGAGCCAAGGAAATCATTGGATATGGTCACTCTATTGGCGGCGGCGTTCAAGGCGATGCCCTAAAGAAACACAAACTAAAAAAAGATGTTAAATATGTCTTTGTCAAAAGTAGAACCTTTTCCAACTTAAGCACAACGGCTTCAATTCTTACCATTAAACCCTTAGGATTTTTGGTGAAACTCTTAGGCTGGAATATGGATTGTGTCGAATCGTCGAAAAAGCTGCAAGCTCCGGAAATTATCATGCAAACAGCCAATGTTAAAAACTATGAAGAGCTTAATGATAGTGCCAAAATTATCGATGATGGTGTGATACCGGCCAAAGCATCCTTAGCGACAGCCCTGTTAAGAGATAACAAGTGTCCTAAGCAAAATAAAATATTTATCGGCATGCGAGAAGAACATAACAATCTATTAAATGACCCTTCCTATTTAGCACAAAAAATTGAAACGTTGTTAAGAGTGAATTAAAATGAACATAACCATCAGGCATGCTGAAGTTAGCGATGCACATGCCATTGCAGAAGCCGAGCGTGAAATAGCCAAAGAAGCAGGTTTTTTTTGTTCGCAGCCTGCTGAGTTAACCGATGAAAATGTGGTTAAGACCATTTCTGCATTTCGGGCGAATAATAATGGAGTTTATCTTGTTGCAGAGTATGAAAAGCAAATTGTCGGCCACGCGTTCTTAGAATCCCACAACATACAATCATTGAGGCATGTTGCTGATTTAAATATTGCCGTCCATCTTGGGTGGCAAAAGCAGGGCATTGGGACGAAGCTCTTGGAACGAATCATTGAATGGGCGACAAGTTCGGGTATAGAAAAAATCCAGTTGAATGTTAGAGCTTCGAATTTCATAGCTATTGCTCTCTACAAAAAATTTGGTTTCGAAGAAGAGGGCCGATTAAAGAAAAGAGTCAAAGTTAAAGATCGCTACATTGATGACATCATCATGGGATTGATGCTAATATAAAGATCTAAAACAATGTTTTGATGATCTGCGGCTCTTTCGTCATAAATCTCAAAATCTGTCTGATAGCTACGCTTACCACCCAAATCTTTTGGTGACATTTCCCAAATTTTTTTCCATGCATTCACAATGACATCAGGCATTGGTGCAGGCTTTGTGGTAAATTCATATCTACGAAGCTTCTTAAAAAAGCGGTACGGCAAAATATCTTTGCACAAGTATGTGGTTTGCCGTACGCGCACTCCAAAAAGGGGCTGAGCCCCTTAAACCCCACATGAAGGCTTAATTCCGTTTTGGTTTAGCTAGCGATTAACACATTTTGAAGATATTCTAATCAAAAACTACCTTTGTTGGGGTTTAAGGGGCTCCGCCCCTTTTTGGAGTGCGTGTACGGCAAACCACACACACTTATACAAGATAATCTTGCCGTACCGCTTTATCATAGATGAATTCAAGCAGAAATAGCCGACCAGACAACTTAAACCTAAAATACTTTTACAATTGCCTTCTAAGGATTAGCTGCGGGGTAGGAGGATGCAAAATTCGGTAAACTGGCCCTCTTCGGTATTTACGCGAATTTCACCCTTATGTTCATGGACGACGATGTTATAGGCAATGGATAGGCCCAAACCAGTTCCTTGCGCTTTTGTTGTAAAGAAAGGCATGAATATTTTATCAAGATGGGTTTTAGGAATACCTAAACCATTATCACGTATAATGATCTCGATGCTGTGTTCAAGTTGTTTAGTGGAGATGACAAGATGTGGTGTAAAATCAGGTTGAGATTCGCGTTTTTGATTCAAAGCTTGGCAAGCGTTGTCTAAAATATTGACAAAGACCCTTCCAATGTCTTGAGGGATGACTTCAACGCTTTTAATTGCATCATCATAGTGAGAGTCGACCTGGATCTTTGTTTCAGGACTTTTTTGACTGTATTTTTCAAGAATCAAGTTAACATATTCTTTAATGCATTGATTCAAATCAATGGCTTCACGAGGAATTTGGGTGACGGGAGAATGGTGCATCATATCGGTGACGATGCTGTCGGCTCTTTTGCCGTGTGCGACGATTTTTTCTAAATTTGACTTAAGGGAGTTCATTAAATTTTGCGTTTTTTCTGATGTACTTTGATCCCCAGGAAGACCAGAAGAGAGCTGGTTTAATAACTTCAATGAAAGCGTTGAAAAGTTATTGATAAAATTTAAAGGGTTTTTAATTTCATGAGCGACGCCTTCAGTCAGCGATCCCAATGCCGCTAACTTTTCTTGTTGAATGATTTGCGTTTGCACAAGCTTCAGGCGGTTGAGCGTTTCTTCAAGTTGTTCATTTTTTTCTTTTAGCTGCAGCGTTCGCAAGGATACTTTTTGCTCGAGATTGCGGTTATAATCTTCGAGTTTAACATTAGTGGATTGAAGATGTTCTTTTACGACTTCTAAGTTTGAATAGAGAACGGCATTATCGATAGAGATTGCTATCTGTGAAGATAATAGCCGCAAAACCTCTACGCAATCAACTGTAAAAGATTCGGTGAGCAGATGGTTTTCCAGGTATAAGATTCCTACAAGTTGACTTTGATGCAGTAAAGGAATGACTAATACCGATTTTGGCCTCTTTTCGATAAGGTAAGTGTCTCGGGTAAACATGCCCACATGAAGGGCATCATTAAGCACTAAGCTTTCTTTGGAACGAGCAACATATTGAACTACGGCAAAGGAATACAGATCCATCTGTTGCTGTTCGTTAAGAAGAGGACGGATGCGGATTTCTTGCTGATCGATTGCTTTGATCGCCTGGACGGTCCATTTTCCTTTATCTTCCATGATGAAAATGGCTTTGTCAGCACCGGCTATCTCAACGACAATTTTCATAAGCTTATCTAATAAATTTTCCAATTGCATCTCCGCCGATAATGCTGCGGCAGCTTGCATAATAGCCAAGTTATCAAAAGACTTATTTTTCAAAGATTCCAGGGCGTGGGATGGGTTTTTTGATATCAAGCTATCAGAAATTTGTTTTCGTAGTAGCCCTGGGTAAAGCAATTCCAGCTGTTTGACTTTGGCAGCTCCCCCCCATTTATAATAGCTATAATAAGCTTCGTTCATATAGTGCTGCGCGTTGCTCACTTTTCCATGTTCCAAGCATAATTTGGCGGCAAGTTCATTCCCCAAGGCTTCTTCGCGGATATAGCGGTATTCCTTAGCTAATTTGATTGCTTGATTGTATAAAATGAGAGCTTGGTCAATCTTGCCTTGCAGTCGAGCTAATTCTGCACCTATTATCGCGAAGCGGTGCGCATTGTTATCAGGGCAATTTTTTTTCCATAGTTTGAAAAGGCGCTGAATTTTTTTCATCTGCCACCAATACTTCAATCGTTTCATGAGAGGAGCATCCAAATAGACGGCAGAGATAACAAGGAATTGGTAAAAATATATTTCTCGCTCTGTTACAAGGGTTACAGCAGCTTCTCGTCCCGGAATGGATTCTTCGAATAATTTAAGAGCCTCTTCATAATGTCCAAACAGATACAGAGCTTGGGATTTGTATGCGCAATATGCCTGAAACGCAGCGGCCATTTCCTTTTGATTTCTAATTTGTTTGACGTATTCTGATTCATTGAATTCTTCGTCGCTTAAGCTCAGTCCATCAAAATCAGGCCTTTTTAAAGCCAACAGAAGTTGTCTTTTGAGAATGAATGCATTCAACGCCTGTTTATTTTTTGTAGAATAAACGACATCTTTGTATTTATTGAGTTTTTCATAGGCTTCTTGAACACTCCAACCGTAGGTTCCATCCAGGAATCCATAAAATCCGCCAATAAAAGCAATAAATAGCAGTTCTCCCGATTCGACCCCTTGGACATAACAGTTGTGCATGTATTCTTCATTCGTCTTAAGGTGATGCGTCCAGTGATTGATGATCATAGCCATCACATAATTGGCACGGCATTTGTAGCTAGGGCTAGGAAATTTCTCTGCCATATTGAGGGATAGCTTTCCAAACTCAAAAGCGGTTTGATAGTCTCGAAAAGCCACTTCAAGAACGCCGGCATAGGAGCAGTAGATGAAGAATGCCGAATCGCTATTGCCGTGATCCAGGGTTAGGCGCATTAACATGCAGGTCATGACGCAGAGAAGATTTTTATTAGAAATAAAAGCAGGCGGAGAGATACGGATCAAAAGCTTTAGTAAAAAAAGCTTCTCAGGATCCGTCAAGGTGGGCAAGTTAGCTAACTCACCGATGGTCTTATCGCGCAATTTCCATTTTACCCAGAAAATCTCAAAAAGGACCCGTACGGTATTAGGATGCTTTGTTAAATGGATTCCAAAAAGCTTCAAACACTCCAAGCCGTCTTCTATGGCTTGTTGTGTCTTAGAGATATTAGTGTAGTAGTTGATTTTTAAAATATAGAGATTTCCTTTATCTATATTTGTTTTAGCGTTGTCTAAAATGACCTTTGAAAGATGATCTATATGATCAAACTGCTTTGCAAGGTAGGAGCTTTCTGCCAATTCAAGATAGATAGTGTAGGTAAAATTGTAATCCTCCTGCCAACTATTTTTGTCTAAAAGCCTTTTGGCTGTGTTGACACAAGCATAGGCAGTGGCAAAGGCTGCAGAACTTTTTGCTTTTTTACAGGCCCGAAGATTGAGCTTGGCAAGCTCAAGTTTTTCTTCGCTTAAATCGATAAGGAGAATAGCTTGGTTTAGATGAGAAATGATTTCAAAAATATTTTCCTCTAATTGTTCTTCTCCGCTTTTCTCTAAAAGAAGTTTTCCGATTTTATAATGAATGCGATATTTCTCTTCATTGGAAAGAAAAGCGTATGCAGCTTGTTGGATGCGGTCATGGACAAATTCGAACATAATGTTCATGCTAAGCATAGCCTTTAAGTCAGCACCCGTCAATTCAGCCAGTTTGTATTCTTCGCCCACAGGTCTTATGAGTTCTTCTTGCACTGCTTGCAAAAGCTGCTGAAAGAGTGTTTTTACCGGGACCTGCAAGGCCAAAGAGAGCAGCTGCAAGGGAAAACGATTGCCGATGGCTGCAGCATAGCTTAAAACTTCATGATTGAATAAGGGTAGTTGACGAATCTTCTTCGTCAAAAGATCGATGACATTTTCCGAAAATTCCAATTTTTGAATTTCTTCTAAATTCCATTTCCAGCGCCCGCTGGGAAGATCGAACCATATTTTGTTTTGCTTATGGAGGTTTTGCAAAAGTTGGTTTAGAAAAAAAGGGTTTCCCCGCGTTTTTTGGTAAAGCAGTTCTGAAAGAAGGGATACTTCATCGCGCGTGCAATGGAGCACATCAGCAGTAAACTGCTGTACGATTTCCTTATGCAAGGGAGCCAAAGCAAGTGTGTGGATGATACCACCTGAATCTCTGATCTGCTCAAGGGCCATTGAAAGAGGATGCGCTGTAGAAACCCCTTGTTCGCGGAAAGCGCCAATGACCAGAAGATAACGCAATTCTGTTTCTGTCATGAGAGCTTTGATAAGATCGAGCGAAGCAGAATCTGCCCAATGCAAGTCATCAAGAAAAATCACAAGGGGATGCTCTTTGGTAGCCAAAGCTTGAATGAAGTTTTGAAAGACGGTTCCTAAGCGGATTTGGCTATCGCCCGGGTTCAGTTCAGGAACCGGGGATTGCTTTCCAATGATCCATTCGATCTCAGGAATGATCTCAATCATCACTTGAGCATTGCCTTTCAGTTGAGTCAGCAATTTTTTTCTTAGGTTAAATAGAATTCTTTCTTCTTCTTTTAAAAGTTGATGAACTAATTCTTTAAATGATTGGATTAGAGCGCTATAAGGAATATCTCTTTGCAATTGATCGAATTTGCCGGAGATAAAGAAGCCCCTTTTTTCTATGATAGGCTTTTGAACTTCCTGGACTAAAAAGGTCTTTCCAATACCTGCATACCCCGAAATAAACAATCCTTCGCTGTCTCCTTTACAAACACGGCGAAATGCACCCAAGAGTATGTTGATTTCAGCTTCGCGGCCATAGAGCTGTCGTGGGATTCTAAACGTTGCAAAGTCATCTTTTAATCCAAGAGCAAAATGCGAAATTGTTGATTTTTCTTGCAGCTGGGTAAGGCATTCCTGCAGATCGTTTGTTAAGCCGTAAGCGCGCTGATATCGATCTTCCGGTGCCTTTGCAAGGCATTTCATGACAATATTTGAGATTGCCAATGGGACCGCCGGATTGACTTGAGAAGGGGAGGGTGGGATTTTAGCTATATGGCAATGGATGAGTTCAAGATAATCTGAGTAGATAAAAGGAAAAGTACGAGTGAGCATTTGGAAGAAAACTAAACCGAGTGAATAAATATCTGTTCTGAAATCGACATCGCGATTCATCCTTCCCGATTGTTCAGGCGAAATGTACTCAAAATCGCCGGTAAAAACATTGGGGAGCAATATTTCCGGGTTTTCGCGTGAGCTTATTGTGGCAGCTCCCAAATCATATAATTTTACATCAAATTGAACCGGGTCGATTAAAATGCTTTGAGGGCTGATATTTTTGATGATGATGTTATGTTCATGAATGAGTTCAACTATCTCAGACAATGCAATAGCAATCTTAAGAAAATTGAGCCAATCAAGAGCATTGTCTTTTAAATAGTGAGCTAAAGTTGCTCCCTGAAAGCCCTCCAAGATAAGAATGAAGCCTTCAGGACTCTTTTCAAGATCAGAGGCTTTTAAGACACCGGAAATATGAAGGTTTTTGAGAATTTCATACTCACGTTCCAGAAAGCGAATATTTTGTGTTGAAGCAGCTTCGTCTTTAAGTAACTTAATGAGAACATGTTCCTGTGTTGAATGACGGATAGCCTGATAGAGAATCGTCTTTTTGTTCTCATTAATGGATTCTAGAAGGTCGTAATCCAACACTGCTTTTTGCATGTGATTCTTATTGTATCGAGTGATTATTTATTATTTTAATTTTATAACATTTTGAATTATCCTGCACTGATGATCTTTGAAAGAAATATAATAGTGATGGTTACCTAGACCAATTGTTGTTGCCTCGCGATGAAAATAAACTATTTTCATCGCGAGCCCTCGCTAAAAAAACGCTGACGATGGCATCTTTTAGGAGTTATTATCCTCAGTATCACTTATCGATTAACAGGATGATTTCTATGAGATGTGGAAATGCCAAGCGCTCTTCGTAAAAAGGCTCGGAAGCGATCAGGATCTGATGAATGGTTGATCGTATCTATACGCCTAAAATCAATCGTATGGCATCGTCAATAAGTTTCATCTCTTCAGATGATATTGCACCGATTTTATTTCCAAGTCTTTTAGTTCTATCTATAGATCTCATCTGTCTCGGAATGATTTTTCCTGGCTTTCCATCTAAAATAATTTTCACTTCAATTCTTGGGAAAACCCGTTCTACATTACTAGTGATTGGGGCGATAACAATCAATTCAGAACGATTCGCAATATCGCTAGAAATGACAAGGCAGGGACGTGTTTTATTGATTTCTTTACCATCAGTTGGATCTAAACGGACCCAGAAAACATCCCCTCTTTTTGGATAATCATCCTTCATTTAAGGTGTGCTCTCAAAATCGTCTAATCCTATGAAATCTTCGCCTTCAATTTCTGAAAAACTTTGCTTAACCTCTATATTCCCAGAATCTTTATCAGCCTCCAAAAACTCCATTAATAAAGCTTCCTCGTCTCTTTTGAGAGCATTCCACAAAGCTTGGGTTACAAATTTACTCATTCTACCCCGTCCAATCTTAGCATGTAAGGCAGCATCTAATTCCTCAGGAATTGTATATGTTACAGGTTTTTTCATGGTGGCCTTGTTTTTACTTAAATTATACATATATTAATATATATTTATCAATTCCTTTCGAGTTTTTCATTGAACTTCAGTTGGATAGGCTTTATAAGTAAAAATTTAATTTATCATTTGGTTTTTGCTTATGCCCCTCCGCCATATCCTGCCTTTCCTCTTGCTAGCTGTTTTATTTTCGTGCAGCTCTAAAGAGCAAAAAATAACCATGCCTCCGGCAGAAGTAACCGACTTCGTTGTTGAATCAAAAACAATTCCTGTCGTTTATGATTTTGTCGGTTTTGCTCAAAGCAGCCACCCAGTTGAAATCAGGGCGCGCGTTGAAGGCTATCTTGATAAAATTGCTTATCAAGAGGGGCACGTTGTTCTTCAAGGCGATCTATTATTCCAATTAGATCCCAAACAATATCAAGCCAAGGTTGAAGAAGCCAAAGGCGAAGTGCTCAGACAACAAGCTATCTTGGAGAATGCAAAATTAACGGTTAATCGTTTGCAGCCTCTCTATGAAAAAAAGGCAGCTAGCAAAAAAGATCTCGACAACGCTATCGCCAATCAAATGGCCTCTGAAGCTGCTCTTCAGACAGCTAAAGCCCAACTCTTGGAAGCTGAGATCAATTTGGGGTATACGACAATTGTGTCACCTATCACCGGGGCTTCTGATAAAGCCAAATTTCGGGAAGGGGCTTTAATAAACCCTGGACAAAATACTTTAATGACTACGATATCCGTACTCGACCCTATTTGGGTTTATTTCACCGTTTCTGACAACGATATCTTAAGAGTTAGGACGCATACCACAAACGAGACGATCCTATTACCCAAAGAAGACAACTACACAGTTGAAGCTTTAATGAGCGATGGGAGTGTTTTTCCTAATAAAGGCAAGGTTGATTATAGCTCTCCAACCTATGATCAGAGTACCGGAACATTGCAGGTCAGGGCTGTCTTTCCCAATCCAAAGGGAGATCTGCTTCCAGGACAATTTGTACGCGTTAAAGTTTATGGGGTTGAACGCCCTCATGCGATCTATGTACCTCGAAGGGCTCTTATGCAGAAAAAAGGTGGCATGTTTGTTTGGATGATCAACAAAGATGGCGAAGCCCAAGCACAAGATGTATCGACAGCGGAATGGTATGGCGATTATCAAATCATTACTAATGGTTTGAAACCAGGTGATCGAATTATTGTTGACGGCATCAATAAGGTGCGTCAAGGAATGCCTGTGAAAGTAGTAGGTCCTTGGACTCCTTCTCAAAAGAGTGATACAAAATCATCGTCCTCTTTAGGTTAAATTGAAATATGTTATCAAGTTTTTTTATCGAACGCCCAATCCTTTCTTGTGTGATCTCGATTTTCATCGTTTTAGCAGGATTGGCTTCGATGATTTTTATGCCTATCGAACAATTTCCCAACATTTTGCCTCCGCAAATTAACGTTCAAGCTTCCTATCCAGGCGCTAGCGCAGAAACAGTGGCAAACACCATTGGAGCTCCTTTAGAGCAGCAAATCAATGGCGTCGAAAACATGATCTATATGTATTCCAATAGCTCATCAACGGGAAATTACAATCTCTTAGTTTTTTTCGATATCGGGTCCAATATCGAAAATGCATTAATCGATGTGCAAAACCAAGCAAATATCGCGATTCCTCAATTGCCCGATCAAGTGCAGAAAAGCGGCGTGACCATATTAAAACAAACTCCTGCCATCTTGCTAGTCGTTGCTATGCAATCTCCTGACGGCCGCTATGATGAAATTTTTTTAAGCAACTACTCAACCGTCAACGTAGTGCAAGAGCTCCAGCGCACTGCCGGCGTCAGCCAAGTCAACATCATCAATGACCGAACCTATGCTATGCGGATCTGGCTCGATCCTGCCCTTTTGGTAAAATACGGTTTTACAACCAGCGATATCGCCGAAGCTATCACCGATCAGAATTCTGAATACTCAATCGGACGCTTAGGCGAGCCGCCTACAGGCGGTCCTGTTGAACTTACGCTTTCTATTACTAGCGTGGGCAGATTAACTACTCCAGAAGAGTTTAATAATATCATTTTAAAAGCCAATCCCGATGGATCGATTGTTTTTCTTAAAGATGTCGGCTACGCAGAGTTAGGCGCCCAGATTTATGATGTCGATAGCGATATTAACGGAGTTCCTACCGTATCGATTGCTATCTATCAGCAATTTGGAGCCAATGCCCTCGAAGTTGCTGAAAATATCAAAAAGAAGATGGAGCAAATCTCAAAAAGCTTTCCTCAAGGGATTCAATATTCCATACCCTATGATACCACAAAATTCGTACAAGCTTCTATTCACGAAGTTGTGAAGACGATCTTTGAATCTGCTTTTCTCGTAGCTTTAGTTGTATTTATCTTTCTTCAAAACATTCGCTTAACCTTGATCCCGCTGTTAGCAATGGTCGTCTCTATCGTAGGCGCTTTTGCGGGAATGCTGGCTTTGGGCCTTTCGATCAATACCTTGACACTCTTTGGCATGGTGCTAGCAATCGGCATTGTCGTTGACGATGCGATCGTCGTGATTGAAAACGTCGAGCGCAATATGCGTTTGTTGGGTCATTCCGCCAAGGAAGCTGCGCACCAAGCCATGAAAGAAGTTACCGGTCCAATTATCGCTATCGTCTTTGTGCTCTGTGCTGTATTTATTCCTGTGGCTTTTTTAGGCGGTATCGCCGGCCAGCTTTATAAACAATTTGCCTTAACGATTTCGATTTCGGTGATCCTTTCAGGACTAGTGGCTTTGACCATGAGTCCGGCACTTTCGGCCATTTTGATTAAGAAGCATGAATCTTCCAAATTCAGTGTCATGTTTGATACATTTTTTGGAAAATTGACGACTTTGTATCTTTACGGAGCTCGTTGGATTATCTATCGCCCTGTCATTGGCATCATGGCGTTTCTGTGTGTCTGCACTCTCGTTGGAGTGCTTTTCCATGTTGTCCCTACAAGCTTTATTCCCAATGAAGATCAAGGGTATTTAATTGGCGTTGTGAATATGCCTGAAGGCACTAGCTTAAACCGCACCTCAGAAGTCACCGCCGAAGCTGAAAAAATCACTTTAAAAAATCCCGCTGTCGATCAATACTTAGCGCTAACGGGCTTTAGCTTCTTAGACAGCTTGAACCGCATTAATCAAGGAACTGATTTTATCATTCTCAAAGATTGGTCTCAGAGGACTAAAGCCAGTGAACAGGCTGACGCTGTGGTTGAAGAGCTTTCGATGGAATTTTCTAAAATTCCACAAGGACCAGTCCTTTTGTTTAACCCGCCGGCTATCCAGGGACTAGGAACCGTTGGCGGTTTTGAATTTTGGATAGAGAACCGCGGATCAAACGACTATGCCTATTTAGAAGATGTTGTTCATAAATTTATCGCTAAAGCCAGTCAGCGCCCTGAATTGACATCCCTTGTCTCGACTATTGACGCCAATGCGCAGCAATTGTATGTGGATCTAGATCGCGCCAAAGCCCGCTCCTTAGGGGTGCCTGTCAACGAAATCTACAGTTCCTTGCAAAGTTATTTTGGCTCCTACTATGTCAACAATTTCAACAAATATGGCCGCGTCTACCGCGTGATGATCATGGCGCAGCCTAAATGGCGTGAAAAACCTGTCGATATCGAAGAAATTTACGTAAAATCCCATGAAGGCCAAATGGTTCCTTTGCTGTCTTTAGTCACTTTGCGAGACGCCTCAGGACCTAATCTCGTAAGCCGTTTCAATACTTTTCCCTCCGCCAAAATTACCGGAGGCTCATCTCCGGGATATAGCTCCGGCGAAGCTTTAAATGCCCTGGAAGAGGTCGCCAAAGAAATTCTGCCAAGCGATACAAGCTACGCTTGGGGCGGAGAGTCTTATCAGGAAAAAGCAACTGGAGGCACTTCCTCGAATATGATGCTGGCCGGCATGTTGATGGTTTTTTTGATTCTTGCCGCTCTTTATGAGAAATGGAGCTTGCCTTTTGCTATCATCTTAGCTGTTCCCTTTGGGATTTTCGGAGCCTTGGTAGCTGTTTGGCTAGCGAAAATGAATAATGACGTCTACTTTCAAATTGGATTAATCACCTTGATAGCGTTAGCTGCTAAAAATGCCATTTTAATCGTCGAGTTTGCCGTCGCTAAACATCGCGAAGGCATGTCTTTTATTGATGCAGCCCTTGAAGCTGGAAAACTGCGTTTTAGAGCGATTTTGATGACCTCATTGACATTTATCTTTGGCGTCATTCCTTTGGTTTTAAGTTCCGGCGCTGGTGCAAATAGCCGTCATTCTGTCGGGATGGGCGTCTTGGGAGGCATGATTGCAGCGACCTTTATGGCGATCTTCTTTGTGCCATTATTTTTCCGTTTAATCATGCAGTGGACTGAATCCAAAAAAACTGAACCCAAGCCTATCGAAAAGAAAGATGCTGGAGTCCAAGATGCATAGATCCTTGGCGCTCTTAGTGTTTTTTTTAACGCTGGCAAGCTGCCTAAGACCTTATTATGACTCTCCTCCTTGTGTTAACGTTCCCGAAACTTGGAGGATGGACTTTGATGAAGGCAGCACCCTTTGCAATCTGCGCTGGTGGGAGCAGTTTCACGATCCGGTTTTAAATCAGCTGATCATCACAGCCTTAAAAAACAATCAAGACCTGCAAGTTGCCGTCAATAGAGTTATTGAATTCTACGATCAATATCGCGTGGTAAGTTCTGCGCTGCTACCTCTTGTCACCGGCACTGCCAGCTTCAATCGCGTCGAAAACTCCCTGGTTGGACCCATTCCCCCCACAACCGGAGTTCCCAGGATCACCAATGACTATCAAGCTTTTTTAAATTTAAGCTGGGAGCTCGATTTTTGGGGGCGTGTGCGCAGCGCCTCCGATGCAGCCTACGCCCAAATGCTAAGTCAAATTGAAGCCAGGCGTGCTGTCGTCGTTAAGGTGGTATCTTCAGTAGCCAATGCTTACATCACCCTAAGAGCCCTGGATGGCCAGCTTGAAGTGTCAAAGAAGACTCTTGAATCAAGGATAGAATCGCTTAATCTTGCCCAAAGTCGTTTCGAGCTTGGTGAAACTTCTGAGTTAGAGGTTATCCAAGCCAAAGCTGAAGCCGAAATTGCTATTATTAGCATGATTCAATTTCAACGCGCCATCCCCATCCAAGAAAATCTCATTAGCATTTTGCTTGGAGAAAGCCCAAGGGCTATTGAACGAGGCATTGCGATTCAAGCTTTTCAATATCCTGCTAACATACCGGCAGGAATTCCTTCCGATCTGCTTTTGAGGAGGCCTGACATTCTCGAAGCCGAAGATAACCTCTTTGCTACCAATGCCCTCGTCTCAGAAGCAAGAGCGCTATTTTTTCCCCAGATTAACCTCACAAGTATGTATGGCAGTGAAAGTCAAAAACTTCACAACTTATTAATATCGCCTGCTGAGATGTGGCAATATGGCATTACGGCTGTGCAGACCCTCTTTGACGCCGGCAGCATCTATTATCAATTTGAAGAAGCCAAAGCCGTGCGGCAAGAGGCTTACTTTGCCTATTATCAAACCATTTTAAATGCTTTTCGCGAAGTTGAAGATGGCTTAGACAGCTATCAGAAAGACAGGGAATTAGTTGCAGAACACCAAAGACAGGTTAAGATTCTTTCAGATTATCTTTATCTTGCCCAATTGCGCTACAATGAAGGCGAAATCGATTACCTGAACGTTTTAGATGCTGAACGCTCGCTCTTTGATGCTCAGCTTGCCTTAGTTCAAGCACAGGCCGACAGCTTTACCTCCGTAGTCGGACTCTATAGCGCCTTAGGCGGCGGCTGGGTCTTAGATGCCGACAACCAAGCCCTCGATGAAGTTGCCATCAAAATCGCCGAAAATAGATAATAGATCAATTATTACCACAGAGATCACAGAGAACGCAGGGAGGGGAGAAAAAAGATGAAAAGGGGAAGAATGAAGGATGAGAATTTTCTTTCCATTCATCTTTCGTTTTTCTTCCTTCAGCCTTTCTTTCTCCCTGTATTCTCTGTGCCCTCTGTGGCGTAAAATTTGTTTTAATGTCCTATCCTGAGTGAATTGCAGATCCCCGTGACTTTTTCATTGTAAGAAGATAAACTCAATCAGTTTTACTAAAGGATAGAGCATGGAAATGGACATTATCGAATTAAAGCAGAAAATCGAAGTTCTCACAAAGGCGAATGCTGAATTAATGGCATGTAAGCAAGAATACAGCTCTGCTAAGCAAAGCTTAAATAGGATGAGCGTGCGTTTGCGTAAACTATGTAAACGAATAACTCCAACAAATGAAATCGTCATCGAAATGCAAAAAATCGCTGACGACATTCGAGAATTTGCAAAAAAAGCCACTTCACACACAGAGAAAGAAACCGAGATCGAAAGCTAACAACGGTTAAGAAGGATATTGGTGTGGACCTCTAGAAGGTCTTGATGCATGTCCATGCGAAGGCTTTTTTGGCTTGTGATGACGAGGATTAGACGTGTTTTGTTTTTGGGGATGGCTTCTTTGTGAATTACTCTTAAAACTTCTACCTTGACTGCCACGTCCATGTTGAATGGGTTCAGCGGCAATCGAAGGATCCACTTCATAGCCTGGTTCAACCACTTTGGGGATTTTTCGTTTTAATAGATTCTCGATGTCTGCAAGGAGTTTGCGCTCGTCAATACAAACAAGAGAACACGCACAGCCTTCATTGCCTGCACGACCGGTGCGTCCAATGCGATGCACATAATCCTCAGGGACATTTGGAAGTTCAAAATTAACGACATGGGGTAGCTGGTCAATATCGAGTCCTCGTGCTGCAATGTCTGTGGCTACAAGTACCCGTAACAAGCCTTTTTTAAAGTCGTGTAGAACTTTTGTACGGGCAGACTGGCTTTTATTTCCGTGAATTGCCTCTGCTGTAATTCCATCGATCGTTAATTGCTTGGCTAGGCGATTGGCGCCATGTTTGGTGCGCATAAACACAAGAACTTGTTCCCATTTCTGCGAAGAAATTAAGAAGGAGAGAAGCTCGCGCTTGCGTTTATTATCGACTGGATAAACGACTTGAGAGACCAATTCAGTTGGAGTATTATGACGAGCGACTTCAATTGTCTGAGGTGATTTTAAAAGACCATAAGCAAGATTTTTTATGTCAGTGGAGAAAGTTGCGGAGAACAAAAGGTTTTGTCGATTTTTTGGCAGAAGAGCCAAAATCTTGCGTATGTCATGAATAAAGCCCATATCCATCATGCGATCGGCTTCATCCAGGACAAGAATTTCGACATGAGAGAGGTTAATGATATTTTGCGAGACTAAGTCTAAGAGGCGTCCAGGAGTTGCAATAAGAATATCGGCGCCGTGCTGCAATTTTTTAATTTGCATATTGATATTCACTCCACCGAAAACGACTTGAGCTTTTAGCGGTAGGTATTTTCCATAAGTTTTAACGCTATCGGCTACCTGTGCCGCAAGTTCACGAGTCGGAGTTAAGATGAGTGCGCGAACTGTATGACTTCTTTGATTTTTGCTGTTGAGCATCAAAAGCTGCAGAAGAGGCAAGGTGAAGCCTGCTGTTTTGCCGGTCCCTGTTTGGGCACCCGCTAGGATATCGCCCCCTTTAAGAATAAGTGGGATCGCTTGGATTTGAATGGGAGTGGCTTCGGTGTAGCCTTTTTCATCAATTGCTTGAAGGAGTTCTTTCTGAAGGCCAAGATTTTTAAATGACATTGTTTCCTAAATAAACGATTATTTTTAGTATGTAGAGAGTAATACTATAGCGGTTTCCGTTATTTATAGATATTTAAAATTAAATTTTTTATGAAATTAGCGTTATTGCATAAATCGATTCCCCATCGGGGAATTGCAAAAGTATTTGAGCTTTTGCCAATTGATTTTTCGTCTGTTTAAGTTTGTCTGGTCGGCCATTTCTGCTTAAATTCACTAATTTATCCCATCCTCTTAATAATTTGGATTCATCCCATGAGTGATATTGCGAAGAGTAAGGATTGAATAAATTAATACTCATAAATACCTTAATATTTTAATGCATTAAAACATATACCTAGGTATCTCAGAATCAATGCAAGAGGACTTTACTGTATCTATGACTTATTAAAATGAATACTTTCCTTCATAAATGTATTGCTTTTTGCGATGAGGATCTTGACCTGCTAAGGGACCTTGACCATAGGGAAATATTTTCAGGGACGGACGATAGACATTGTTGACAACGGCATCTTGATCCATTTTTTTGAATTCTTGATTCACCGCTCGCATTTGTTCAATAAGAGCATCGCGAAGTTTCGATAAATTTTCCGCGGGAATGTTGACCCCTTGCTTAAGTTCAAGCCAAAAATCAAGCTTCTGCTCCGCTCCTTTTTCTTCAAAAGCATTAAAAGCGTAATTCTCGATTTTTTCTTTAAGCTCAGGAACTCTCTGAATGGCCTGCTCAAGATCTTCCGGGGTAACTTTTGCTGAATGATATGTTGTTGCAGTGCCTTCTCTACCCCAAGTAAAAAGAAAGGGCAAATTGGTTTGCGGCTTGATGTCGATATTGAACTTTTTCAGTTTTTTCTTTAACTCTTTCGCAGTCATCACTCGTCCGATATCATGGACATCATAGCGAATTCGGGGCGATATCTTTTTTCCGGTTACTGAAGTATAAAGAAGGTGATCCCGCGCATCGGATTCTATAAAGTAATTCAATGGATCATATTGAAATATCATGGGGATTCCCGATTTGCCCCCGAATAACTCCTTCGCTAGGGCTGGGTTCTTTTGACATTCCTTGCGCAACGCAACAGAAAATTCCGTCTCATTTCCAATGTTAATATCAAGATCTGAAGCTCCATAAGAAGAATAAACTGCCTTAAAGCCACCAGGACTTTGCGGATCGACACCTGTAATCCTATCCCGTAAGTTTTCAGACATCCCTTCCCCTCCAACAACTGCAATAAGTTCATACTGTTTTAGATCGATGCCCTTTTCTTTAGCTTTATCAATAAGGCGATTAATAAAAGGAGGATATCCCGAAATGACTATTTTTCTTCCTTTTTTTCCAAACTCGGTAATCATATCCAGGACTTTATCATGATCAGGGCCAGGAGAAACGGCAAGGACTTTATCTACCATAGCATTGTGAACCGTCATTCCAGTCGCCCATGCACCAAGAGCAAAGGCATTAATGACAACGATATTGTCTCCAACCATGGCCTTCCGAACGTAATTTATCAGCTTTCTATTTAATTCCCGTTCCTCAGAAGAATGCACCCATACCGAGGGCTTCCCCGTTGTTCCTGTAGATGTATCGATTTGCCCGCCTTTTGGCAGCTTTCCTCCTATTAACGTAGATTCCATAGAATGCTTTTTGATATAAGAATCTTTATCCATCACGGGAATCTCATCGAAAGTTTTGGGGACATTTTCTTTGCGATGTTCTTTTAAAAACTGCTTATATGCAGGTACTTGCTTGGCTGCTTGACGAAAAGCTGCACTGGCTTTGGCTTCAGACAATTTCTGCAAATTTTCGTCGCTCATTTTTAAAAGAAAACGCAATCGAAAAAGATCAAAACTCCCAACGAAAATACCCCAATATAGATCTGCAAGTTTTGCCTTTACTTTTTCAGAAAGTGAACTGATAGAGCGTTTGTTAATACTTGGAGCTTTGACCTCGCCAATAGTTGTAAATTCCTTCTCTATAGCCTCTTCTTTTTTCTGAAGTTTTTGATTGATAAATGCTTCCAAATCGCCTTTTTGACTATGAGTCCATATTTCTTCAGAGCTAATATTCAATCGTTTCGCTAAACTATTTACATTGGCAAGAACACAAGTTTTGCCTTTTTCCAAGTCTACCGTTAAAGGCACCCATTTCTTACTCGAAGACAAAGCTTTTTTCTCTTTGATTGCTATGTTTAGAAGTGAATGTTCCAAAGGATTTTTAAATACAAGCCTTGTTGTCTTCTTTCCTTGACTTACTCTCTGGTTTTTATTTGTAATTTCACCGGCTGTGCAAATACTGAGATGAGAGAATCCTTGTACGGCTATCATGTTTACCTCACAAAAGAGAATCTCTTTATTTATATTATATATGATTACAATTATAATTATCTATTTTTCACTTTTTTCATCAGCAATCAGTTGCCCTTCGCATCCGCTAAATGTCAGTGAATTAAAAAAAATCTTGCAATTCGATCTCAAAAAGTCTTGCCGCATGAAGCTAAAAAAAGAGGAACTGCTACCGCACATACGCGT
>JABDEI010000023.1 GCA_013287145.1 Chlamydiota bacterium | reverse complement strand
TTTGCGCCTGGTGTGAGCAAGAGCTTATTGGCGCTTTAGTCGTGGTGGCGGAAGTCTCGACAATCCATTCCATGGTTTGCGGACTCGACTATTTGCATTCAAAAAAGAGCTTCACCTATTCAAAATTGCATTATGAGTTTATTCGTCAAGCAATTGCTGCAGGCAAATATAAAGTGGCAAACGTTGGCGTAACAGCCAATCAGGCTAAAGGAACCTTGGGGTTTTCCCCTAGAGAAGTCATCATTGAGATTTCCGCTCATAGCCCATTCTTGAGTTCTATTTTGCGACTAGCTCATTCGGTCCTAAAAGTTTACATAAACGCTGACAATGCAGTCTGCGTTAGGATGCGCTGGCCTTTAGGTGTTCCAAAAGCACCTCTCAAAAAAAACTGACATCCTTAAATGCTTTGACGCTCACCTTATACAACAAATGGTCGTGAATATAAGGTAATCGGGCGTGATGAAGTAATGGCAATATATAAAGAAAAGTTTTTTGATGTCACAAGCGATTTTGATATTCAAGAAGTAACGATTCGTTCAAATGAGTTACAGCCAGAAATTATTTGTAAAGTATCTGAAAATAAAAAAGAGGCTAATGAAAAATATCGAGCGGAATTTCATGATCATACTATACTGCATCTTGTCCATGAAGAAGGTGATTGGAAAATAGGAAAAATTATCAGTCAAGTAAGCAAAAAGAAATTATCATAAACTTTTAAAGTCTTAACGCGTACGGCAATAATCAAACGCAGAAAAACAGATCCGCCGTACCGCTTTGGGTATACCTTCATAGATCCTTGGGTTTTCTTGTGGTTGACAGTGCGGAAATTGCAAAGCGGTATGGCATTCTCTTTAATCTGAAATTAGTGAAAAACCATACCGCACTCCGAAAAAAGGGCGAAAGCCCCTTAAACCCCAATGAGAGAACACTTGCAACCCTTCGCGCATCTTTAAATCATTTTTATAATGCGATTGCCCTGGGAATTCAAAAAAAAGGTTCATCGCAAAAATGAGTACCTATCCGAGAGGATTCAGTAAAAAAGATTAGTATGGAGAATAAGTCATATATATACATGGATTTATTTTTAACTTCGTGCAGTTGGCATTCCTGCACAAAGGATTTAGTTAGCCGCGAATAGCGGCAGCAGTACCCAGGCGAGTAGGAGAGATTTTGAAAAGTAGCTCCGCATCCTCATGTGTTCGAGCATCGGAGATGCGGCTCGCTTCTATTTGCCGGCAAATCATTCAAGAACAAATGAGTATTGATGGAGAGGCGGTTCCATGGAAAGATCTACGTCTATTTAAGGAAATGCTGCTTTCTCGTTCGATAGAAACTTACAAATTAGCGATGCAAGAGGTTCATGAAATCACATTTTTTGATCGAGATATTCTAGAGCTAATCAGCTATGACCGCCATACAAAGACGGAAAGTTCCATGGCATTAAAAAATGCTGCGCAAACTTTTCTGTACAATAAGAAAGTTTTTGTGGCTCCTCCCTGGAAAGAAATCTATTGCAATGACAATGAAAGAAAACAAACCTTTGAAGAAGCCGTAGAGGTTCATAATAGCATTGTCAATGTATATCTAAAATATGGCCGCGAAATTATTGAGCTACCGAAAACAAGCATTGAAAATAGAGCGGATTTTGTCATCACTCATATTTTTTATTAATTTTTTTAGAAGGGTTACTTTTCATTGCCGCAGCAATTAAGGCTTCCTTGCTCTTAAACGCATGAACGATAGCTGGATTGACAAGGTAAAACTCTCCGTGCAGATAGTCCATAAAGATCCAGTCGCGACCATCGGGTAGACGTCCTGCATATTCCCCTGTCCAATCTGTGCACCAGATATTTGGATACAAATGCAAAAGGTGCTTTTCTGGATCTTCGCAAAGCATATGCGTTGCATAAGCTAAAGCGGGTTCCTCCTTAAAAATATATCCCTTTCTGCAACAATGTTCCCAAAAATCTTTAGCTAGCTCGCAAACAATGTCGATCGCTTCGCGTTTAACGATGAAAAAACCACTATTGACATTATACACTTTTTCACCCGTCACACCGCATTGACGCATCATTTCAACATATTCAGAAATAAGGTGGTCGTGCCAGAACTTCCGCGGCGAAGGTTTTGCACAATCGCTCTCTAAAAACGAATGAATAGGGGATTTTTCCATGAGATGAAGAATATCTGGGAGAGGACGGATAAAATAATTGTCAGCATCAAGAAAAACAAAATAACGATAATCTAATTGTTTCATAAAGGATTGAAGAAAGGTAAATTTGAAGAAATAGGTTTTTTCTTCAAATTCAGTAAATTGCCTTATAGGGTGCGTTATCGCCCCATTAATCTCCTTGTCGCAAAATACGTGGAAATCTTCTTTCATCCCAACGGCTCGGTAGGAATCGACAAGTGCTTGCAGCATAAAGGCATGCTTACCTACGCCGATTGACCAAAAACATAGATCTTTCACGCTCTACCCTCAGGCACGAAGCTATATTGTTAAAAAATAACTTAATAGATTTATCAACAATACACAAGGTGATAATTATTTTAATATATACCCCAATCGGGCTCAAATTGGAATTTGAGCCCGATTGGAGTATATAGTGGAAAACAGGCTATAAAAAAAAATTAATTTATTGATCCGAGATTTTTGATCTCATGGGTTCCTTGAGGAACTCTTTAGAGAGAACTTTGCTTGCATTCAATTTCAAATGAAGTCAACCGTTCTCTGATAATTTTATCCACTTCGTCAGAGTCAAGTTCAGATCCAAAGATATTGAAAAATATAGATAAATGCGTCATAGGGTTAGCTATACCGAAAAGACAGAATAAAATTTATTCAATCCTTAGCGAAGAGAAAAAATATGTCACGGATTGTTCGTTTTCATAAGATTGGCGGACCAGAAGTTCTACAGATTGACAACATCGAAGTTCCCGCACCTTCTGCAGGTGAAGTTCGTATTAAAGTTAAAGCATTGGGATTAAATCGAGCAGAATCGATGTTTCGCTCCGGAAAGTACCTTGCTCAGCCAAAGTTTCCTTCCCGATTAGGTTATGAAGCCTCCGGCATTGTCGAAGCCATTGGTTCTGGAGTTACAGGATTGGCTCCAGGTGATGTCGTGAGTATTGTTCCTCCGATTGACCAAGGCAAATACGGCGTTTACGGAGAGATTGCAACGATACCCTCGCAGTTTGTAGTGAAACACCCTTCATCGCTTTCTTTTGTAGAAGCTGCCGCTATTTGGATGCAGTACATGACAGCCTATGGAGCCTTAATTGACATCGCGGCAATCAAAAAAGAAGACTACGTTGTCATTCCTGCCGCTTCAAGCAGCGTTGGATTAGCCGCTATTCAGTTGTGCAATCTTGTCGGGGCCATACCGATTGCAACAACTCGTACAAATAGCAAACGCAAGGCTCTTCAAGATGCAGGAGCTGCCCACCTCCAGGAAAGCTAAAGCCGATTATTGCCAAAACATTTGCTCTAGAAGACATTGTCGAAGCTCATCGCTATTTGGAATCGAATCAACAATTTGGAAAAATCGTGGTAACCGTCTAAATTAGGAGGTCTCTACAGAAGCCATTCAAAAATTCGAGGCTGAAAATTGAACGCGTGCTTAGCTTTGGCATTCGATGCACATCAGTGTATTCTTTTGGCAAATGAGTCAGCATATCGATTACGATTTCCGGCTTTACATTTGCCACCGAAGAAATAACGGCTTCGCGTTCAAGAATATTTAAAATTAAAGGTTTAGCGCCTTTACCTGCGATAATCTGAGCCCGTTCTTTCGATTGAGTAATTCCATAGACCTCATGGCCATCTTGGATGAGAAAGTCAATTAACGGTTGTCCGATAACGCCGGAAGCCCCAGCAATAAGAATTTTCATAAGTTAAACCACCAAAAATCATCTCATTTTTCACCCATTAATAAATAATTTCAAACTTGATTCCAATTAAATTCTTTGAGATTTCCTGGAAAGCCCTAACTATACAGAAACATATTCAAAATTTGGATTTTTGTAGTTGAAGTACTCCCAGAAACATAATATATTAGCAGTAAATAAACGAGAAATTATGGATAGTTTTCAGACATTTATTCTGCTCATGTTTGCAGCGGCCATTCTCGTTGGAATTTCTCAAAAAATTCGCATCCCTTATCCTATTGGACTTGTACTCGGAGGCACAGCCCTTGGGTTTTATCCTAATCAACATGGCATCTACTTCGATCCCAATTTGATTCTCGTGGTTGTCCTACCACCTATTCTATATTATGCAGCTTTTGGAATCTCATTTCGGGAATTCACACACAATTGGAGAGAAATCCTCTCTCTTGCATTGGGGTTAGTGGCATTCACAACATTTGTGATAGGTGTTATCTTCAAATGGATTTTTCCTGAATTTCCTTGGGCTCTAGCTTTTGCCTTTGGCGCGATTGTATCGCCTCCAGACGCCATTGCAGCCACAACAATTCTTAAACGTTTTGCAATTAACACTCGCTTATTAACGGTATTAGAAGGCGAAAGCCTCATCAACGACGCTTCGGCTATCGTGTTATATAGAATGGCGGTGGCATCATTGCTTTCCGGCGCATTTTCATTTTCAGAAGGAAGCATCGATTTTGTCAAAATAGTCACTGGAGGTATTGCTGTAGGTTTTGTTTTGGGTTATCTAACTCAAAGATTCTCAAGACGCTATTTAGAACCTGTCGTGGGAGTCGTGTTTTCCTTCACAATCCCATACATCACTTACATCTTGGCAGATTTCCTGGGGGTGTCGGGCGTTTTAGCTGTCGTTGTCAATGGATTAATGGGTTCACAGATACTTCTTCGGCATCCATCGTCATTAAGAAGGATTGTTGGCTACGCCACGTGGGACATTTTTATTATTCTTTTGAATTGCTTTGTTTTCATTCTCATTGGCTTACAGCTTCGAACCCTGACCAATGTCATGACGATGAAACAGATGCTGTTGTATACTGGCTATGCCTTTGCGATTACATTCGCTATGATTGCAGTACGCATGATCTGGGTTTATGCTAAAAGTGGTTTTTCTTACTTAAAAGCGCTAGGTAAACCTAATTCTTTCACTCTTTGTCCGCAAATTTTGCGTGAAGCTGCTTTGGTGGGGTGGTCTGGGATGCGTGGCATTGTATCCTTAACCGCAGCTTTGGCATTGCCTTATACCCTACCGAACGGTATGCCCTTAGATGGACGCAACGAAGTCATTTTCATCACATTCGTGGTGATTTTGTTAACGTTATTAATTCCAGGATTAACGCTTTCTTCTCTTATTCACTGGTTAAAAATTCATCATCAACCTGAATATCACCGCGCCCTTACAGTGAGAAAAAAGCTCACAAAAGTCGCTGAAGAGACAATCCATCATTTGCATACATCAAAAAAGATAAATGTTAGCGAATTCGACTTCCTTACAGCCTATTTCAATCTACAACTCCGCGTATTAGAAATCACTACTTCGCAAGAGAAGGAGCTGCAAAATCTTGAATCAGCAAGACGCATGGTGATTCAGGAGCAACGCAGAAAACTTTTTGAACTATGGGAACGTCTAGAGATCGATGACAAGCTTTTAAGTCAGCTAGAACACGAACTTGATTTAGAAGAGACCCACATGGCTCGAGCTGAACTCAAATAAAAAAAAATTAAGAGCACCTATGACAATCCTATACATTTACAGTAAATGTTCTACCTGCCAGAAAGCTGTGCGCTTCTTACAGCAAAAAAAAATCCCATTCACAACTAAAGAGATCACAAAAACTCCCCCTTCAATTGAAGAGTTAAAAAGGATGCTTAAATTTAAAGAAAATCATCTAAAAAAAATCTTCAATACCTCGGGCCTGCTTTACAAAGAGATGCAGCTCAGCGCAAAGCTTGATAAGATGTCACTATACGAAGCGCTTCATCTCTTAAGCCAGCACGGCATGCTAGTCAAACGTCCTTTTCTCGTCGCTGAGCATTTCGGTCTAACAGGTTTCAACGAAAAAGAATGGAGCCAGCATTTTAAGTCCACTAATGAATGATCCAATTTCTATAATTGTTCCTTTTCTTGTGACCCTACGGGGCACAATGCCCTTTTGCATATACCTCAGGTTGTAAACCAATGCTGTCAAAATAAAAAAATCTGTAATAATTTGTATCGCTCTTTCAGAGCTCGATTATTTGACTTTAATTTAACCCAGGCCTTCAGTCGCTCTTTCAGAGCTCCTTCAACCTGGGCTAGAAGCGGACCGCATCTCCGATGCTTGAAGAAAAAAAATTCGCATTTATGGAAAATTATACTCATTCTGCAGAATATAAGGAGAGATTTTGAAAAGTAGCTCCGCATCCTCATGTGTTCGAGCATCGGAGATGCGGCTCGCTTCTAGCCCAGCCAGGTTGAGGGAGCTCTGAAAGAGCAACTGAAGGCCTGGGTTTGTTTCAAATAAAAAATAGAGGTCCGAAGGACCGACACTTTTAATAGATTATTTTTTTTTGACGACATTAGGTTGACAAAGGGATCTGTGTTTTGGACAAAACCCGAGGCTGCGTTTTCCCCGATGGGGAATAGATTTATGCAACAATACCCTTTGAATTTCTAATCAATAAAATCCTTAAAAAATTCTAAAGATGTCCAGATATTTATCTCCCCAATTCAAATTTAACCATCTCTTCGGAATAATTTTGCATGCGTTGATTCGTGCATTCAATCAGTAACTTAGCTTGATTTTCGTCAGGCTCTTCATGGCCAATTTGGATTTTTTCAAGCAATGACTCGCCCTCTTTATCCAGTCCTTTTTTTAGTGCCGCATATCCTTTTAGACCTAATGAAAGAGCCTCTTCTGCCGGTTTTAAGGCTTCAGTTAAAAAGCCCCCAGACGCAAGCAAGTTCATCATTTTGAGTTTGCGGTCTGCATCATCGAGGAATTTTTTTGTCTCCTTTAGTATGCGCTCTCTTTCTGTTTGTAAGTCACGGGTTTTTTCAGGTGAGTGATAAACCGATGTTCCAGTTTGAGCATTGATGCTAATAATGCCCGCTTCAGCAAGGCGTTGCAATAGCGCATAAGTCTTTTGATCGAGTAGTTCTAACTTAAAAGATTCTACATCCTGATTCTGGACTAGTTCTTGCATTTTTGGCTCAATAATGGGATCCAGTTTGTCCACAACGGCAAACATTGTCTTTTGACCAGAAGATTGATTCTGGTGCAGCTCAAGTAGATGTATACGGTCGTTAAAGTGAGCGATAGCATCATTTTTGATGATTGTAACAGGATCGGATTTCGGCAACTCTGATGTTATGACTTCCTGTGATTCTAGTTCTTTTTCTTGAATTAAGGATTCAAGCTGTTCAAGAATCTGCATGCGGGCAGATGGTAGGGGCATTTCGTTTAGGTTGTCTATTCCATCAAGTACGCCATTAGCAAGAGTTTGTTTCTGCGCCAATGTAGACAACATGCGATGTTCAATACTATTTTCACAGACAAAGTTAATCACCTGAACCGCTTTCGTTTGATTTTTACGCCATGCTCTAGCGATTCTTTGCTCTAACTTTGCAGGATTCCATGGCAGGTCCAAATTAATTACAACATTTGCGCACTGTAAATTCAAACCGGTGCTGCCGGAGTCTGTAGTCAAAAAGAGCCTACAGGATGGATCTTTTTTAAATTTCTTGATATCTTCTAAACGCTTTTGTTGCGGCACTGAACCAGTATGCCAAGCGAAATCCATCTTCAGCTCTTTTTGCACAAATTCACGAACTAAAAAAAGCATCCGTTCCCATTCCGAAAAAATGATAATTTTATTTTGATTACATTCTACGATATCGTAGAGGACTTGCTTTAATTCTTCCAGTTTGGGGCAAATGCGGCAATTTTCATCCAAGATATATGGGGTGTCGCAAATCATGCGCATGCAAGCAAGCCACTGTTGAAGTTTTTTGGATTCATCAACGCTAAGAGGACGCTTTTTCATGATATACAACAATTTCGCAACGCGATCGTTATATTCATCATACCGCTTAACCTGCTCATCATCCATTGCGACAAAGAAATTATTCACGGTCCGTTCAGGAAGCTGCTCTTCGACATCTTTTTTTAGACGGCGTAATAAAACGGGTTTTAATTTCCGATAAAGTTCTGCCAAATTTTGATATCCTATTGGCTTGCCTTTCTCGTTAAATTTGTAGAATTCGCGATTAAACTTAAACAATGGACCTAAAATCGCCGGATCCACCATTTGCATGATAGAATAAACTTCATCGATCCTATTTTCTATAGGTGTCCCAGTTAACACAAAAGCATAAGGAGATTTAAGCTGTTTAACTGCCCATGCTGTTCTGGTTTGCCAATTTTTAATCCGCTGTGCTTCGTCTAAAATAATCACATCGGGAGCTAGTGTTTTTTGTATTTCTTCAAAGTCAGAGCGAATTTGTTCGTAATTGCTCAAAAAGAAAAAAGCTTCTTTCTTATATGTCTCGAGTCTTTCAGCTCTAGTGCCCCTAATAATTAAAGTTTGATGTCCAGTGAATTTGGCAATCTGCTCTTCCCATTCCCCTTTCAACGATGCAGGTGATATTATTAGCACCTTTCGAATGTTTTGCAAACGGCGCAACAGCTCGCATGCGGCAATTGCTTGGATGGTTTTACCAAGGCCCATCTCGTCAGCGAGCAGCGCTCTCCCTTGGAAAGCAAGATGGAGCATCCCTTCTTCTTGATAGGGATACAAAGGAACAGTTAACATTTGCATGCTTCTCTTCCCTAATTTGACATCTTCCAAAAATTGCTCGCGCGATATCTGGTTGGCCTCTTTTCTTTTTAAATTTGAGACCCAGGTGAGAAGATGGGAGGAGATTCTGATTTTTTCACGTATCTCGGGCGATGCCCCTGCAAGAGTATGTTCGATAGAAGCAATCCCATGGATAGGAGGCGATAACAAGGTGTTGTTAGCCGAAAAGAAAGGCTCGATGATCTTTTTGAGTTCGGGGATAAAAGTATCCTGCTTTGGCCAGGCAAGAGATACGCGAGTATTTTCAGAAGATTCCAGAAATATTTCTACGAACGGAGATCCTATTTCTTCAAATTTAGAAATCTTTTTTTTCTCTTTTTGACTTAAGTGGTAAAATATTCTTTCGATATGTTTGCAAGTCCCTAAGGTATTGACGTGAAAATCAGGACAACTGCAGGAATTGATTTTATCTGTTAATGAGCGGATTTCAACAGTATAACTGACGCCTGTTTGGGCTTGTACTAAATATGTCACAAAAGGAAAGGGATGCTTCTGCAGTGGCTGAATATGCATCTCTTCAATTTGTGCCCTTTGTTGACGATATTTTCGTTCATCCTCTGCAGTTGTCAAGGCCGTGTGAGAAGTAACCTGTGTTTTTTTTTGTTTGTACGTATTTTTTTTCATGATGAAACTCCAAAATTAAAGAAGCAGGCTACACCACAACATCGTTTTTAGCCTACTATTTATCGTCAATCTTAAGAGGGAATCTTAACTTGAGCTCTGTCAAGATTAAGTTGATAACAAGTCATAGCAAAAGAAATATTAGAGAAAATTTAAGGTGATGTTTATATTTAAAAAGAATGGCCGAGCTGGATGCATCAAAGCGTTATTAATTACAACATGTGAAATATCTTCATGTACAATCTATTGAGAATCAAAATACAGTATTTGCTTTGCATCGCTTTTATAGCCCTACAGACACAAAATGTTTGGGCATCTTCTTTTTGGGATATGGATCCTCTTGCAGTGAGAAAGCAAATCAATCAAAAAATCATGAGCATTAACGGCAATATCCCTACTGTTGATAGTGTGTCCGATCAAATCGTAAAATATGAAAACAGAACGACACCTGTGCGTATCTATACTCCAGATAATACAAAAAATTTACCGGTCATTCTACTTATTCACGGAGGGGCTTGGGTTGCTGGCAATCTGGATACCCATGACAACTTAGCACGCTATTTATGTTCTAAAGCCGATGCCATTGTCGTTTCAGTAGGTTATTTAAATTCCCCTGAGGGAAAGTTTCCGTTGCCTTTAGAGCAATGTTATGATGCTTTGCGCTGGATTTACGAACACGCTAACGAACTTCGAGCAAATACTTCCAAGCTTGCTGTAGTTGGCGACAGCGCCGGTGGTAATATGGCAGCAGCCTTGTGCCTGATGGCTAGAGATCGCCACGGCCCTAAAATTGATTTACAAGTGCTCATCAATCCCGCAGCTGACTTAACGGGGAATGGCACAATCGAAAGGCAAAGTGATTCATTAGACGATGTACGGTGGTATGCTAAGCAATATTTATCAGATCCAAAAGATGCCACCAATCCCTATGTGTCGCCTTCAGTAGCAGCAAACTTAAGCTGTCTCCCTCCTGCTCTTATCCTTCTCGCTGAAAAAGACGATCTCTACCAAGCCGGCCTAAAATATGCAGAACGCTTAAGATGCGCCGGCGTTCCGACAAAAGTGTATACTCAACTAGGCATAGGACATTTAGCAGGCGATGGTGCCAGAGCTTCCTTACGTGCCCAAGAATCACTCGATGTAGCTGTAGCTACAATACGCGATACTTTTTTAAATAGAAAATAGACTGAAGTCGTGATTGAAAGTTTTATTGCTTGCCTAGCTATCAAGATTTTCGTATACCTTTAAGTCGAAAAAAAATTTCCTAAGGAGTGATTTTATGTTTGAACAAATGACACAAAACTTTAAAGGCAAGGTACTAAGCGCAATGTTTGCTCTGATGATGCTTTCGAGCTTTGGGTGCTTTGGCAAGGAACTTAGTCCGTCAGAAACTAATCCACTTACGCAAATTCAAAAAAACAGAAATAATCAAGAGATTCTTGCAAAGCTTCTTCCTATCGTAGGGTGTTCTTTCACGCCAAGTCAATATGAACGAATTCTCATGACTCAATTAAGGGATAGATCAACCTCTACAAAAGATTTTCGAGATGCTGCCCAGAAAATTGGTGCTGTGTTAGTAAATAAAGTCGTTGAATGCCTCCATATAGTCTCTGTAGACATCCAAACACCCGTCACCAAATTCACCGGCGATACCCTCGTCAACAACATCGAACTTGTCTCGATCATGCGTTCTGGCGATGCACTGCTGGACACATTCGTTGTTCACTTTCCTGAAGCAAACATCAGCAAAATCTTAATTCAGCGCGATGAAGAGACTGCAAAGCCCCATTTTAATTACATGAAGCTCTCAGCTTCAATTGCAAAGGGCAATCCTGTTGTCATCACCGAACCTATGATAGCTACTGGAGGCACCTTGGATATGGTTATTTCATTGCTGAAAGAAAAAGGCGTGAAGGAAGAAAATATCATCATCGCAAGCATTTGCACGGCACCGGAGGGACTTTTGCTATTGAATGAAAAATATCCAGACATCCGCGTTGTTTTTACGGTCATGGATGATCAACTCAATGATAAAATGTACATCGTGCCAGGCTTGGGCGACTTCGGCGATCGCTACTTCGGAACAATCAAATCTCATTAAGTTACATCCTAGTCATTGAATCAGAGCAATATCGACCACAGAGCACACAGAGAATACAGGGAGAGGGCAATTTGATTCTCCCCTAAATCTTCTCCTGTGTTCTCTGTGTACTCTGTGGTAGTATCTAAAACGTATTATCAGTATTTAAGACTTAGATTTAAAAGATGCTGTGTCGATGACAAATCGATATTTTACATCACTCTTGAGCATTCTTTCGTATGCTTCATTAATTTTCTGAATAGAGATGATTTCAATATCAGAAGTGATATGGTGCTTGCCGCAAAAATCCAACATCTCCTGAGTTTCTTTAATACCTCCAATCAGAGAGCCTGCCATTTGCCTGCGTTTAAAAATGAGATTTGTGATACTTGGCGATGGATGAGGAGATGCTGGAGCTCCCACTAAGCACATGGTGCCCTCGCGCTTGAGTAACTCTAGGAATGGATCTAAATTATGCGCTGCTGCAACGGTATTTAAGATGAAGTCCAAACTGTTTGCGTGCTTCTTCATCTCCTCTGCATTTTTGGAGATAACGACTTCATCAGCGCCTAGTCTTTTAGCATCGGCAGTCTTTCCTGAAGAAGTTGTGAATAAGACAACATGGGCTCCCATGGCATGCGCTAGTTTAAGAGCCATGTGCCCAAGGCCACCTAAACCCACCACCCCAACTTTGCTTCCTTTTCCCACTTTCCAATGCCTTAAAGGAGAATAAGTGGTAATTCCTGCGCACAATAGAGGAGCTACGCCAGGAAGATCGCTTTCTTTGAATTCTTTGGGCACATGCAGAACAAATTTTTCATCGACAATAATTTGAGTTGAATAACCCCCATAGGTCACGGTTTTATCGTGCTTGTCACGGCCGTTATAAGTGAAAATGACTTCTTGTTCACAATACTGTTCAAGATTCTCTTTGCAGCTAGAACACGTGCCGCAAGAATCAACCATGCAACCGACCGCAGCTATCTCCCCTTTTTTGAAGGCTTTGACATCTTTACCCACTTGAGTAATACGGCCAACGATTTCATGGCCAGGAACGCAAGGATAAACCGTGTTTTTCCATTCGTTACGTGCTGTGTGCAAGTCGGAATGACAGACACCGCAATAAAGGATTTCGATTTGGATATCGCGCGGACGAAGTTCGCGGCGTTCAAAATCAAAGGGACCAAGGGGAGCTGTCGCATTCTGTGTTGCATAGCCTAAAGTTTTATTCATAAAATCACTTCCTTTACTGAGGTTTAACATTAAGAGGTCTTGATACCCATCGCTTCTAAAATTTTTTTGATCTCGCTAATTTTGTCACCCTGCACTTCAATGCATCCTTCTTTGACAGCGCCGCCGCAAGCTAGTTTTTTCTTGAGATTGGAGGAAAGATCCGCGATTTCTTTGTCGGTCATATCTAAATTTAAGACAACAGTTACAATGCTCTTGCCTCGCTTTAATGAACGCACCTTTACAGGCTTTTTTCCGCTGTTGGAAGCTGGTTTACTTGGGATCCAATCCCCATTGATATTAAAAGGCATCATTCACCTTTTTTACAAAATCATTTACTAAAAAGCTTTCCGGTTCGACTTTCCAAATAAGCAATAAAGATTAGATTCTTATATATTAATCTTTTTTGCAAGTAGAGATTTTCTGCAAAACTTAGGCTATGTGTTTGTCCTCAAATATGTAGAAGGCATCGATGAATGGATAAGTCGAGGAAACTGTGTTATATACCGAACGTGACTCAAAAATTGGATCAACGGCTGCCATGGCCACAAAAATTGTTGCAAGAACAGTCAGAATGTCCAATGTCATCAAATTTAAAAAATCTGTAGAGACTGTTTCGCTCTTGCAGAGCTCTATTATTTGATATTAATTAAACCCAGGCCCGCGTGTCTTCGCTAATCGCTCGCACTACTGCCTGGGCTAGAAGCGGACCGCATCTCCGATGCTTGAAGAAAAAAAACCATGTCTTTGGAAACTCTTAATACTAAAAATGTGCTTAGCTTGATACGTATGCGACTCGTCGACGCATATCTTGTATTAAAAGATTGCTGAACAGCATCACAAGAAAAAGACTTATTTTTGTTCAATGGTTTCTAATAAAAATGTTTCTTTTACAGATTAAAAATAATTTTATATTTTTACTCTCTAGCGTAGTTGAGACAGCATCTGGCTAAATCATAGTAAAATTGGGCTAAGGATTGTTCATCATCTGGTTGATCGGAAAAAAGGGACATGTAATAGGACCAATTCTTCAAAGGGACGCGGTCATCTAAATCTTTGTTGTCCTGATTAAATTTTAGCGAAAAATAATGAAAGAAGATGCAGAGCTGTGCAAAATTTATTTTCTTCGTAAGATAATAGCGCTCAAGCTCATCTGCTGAAGGCATATGTTGCAAATAGCTTTTCAATAATAACAATTCCTGATTTGCATCGTAATCAAGGCGCAAAGCTAAATAACTTAAGTCGGAAAAAGGATCTTCCCAACTCGTGTATTCCCAATCGATGAAAATGACATTTTTGTCGGTAATGAAAATATTTCGTGAATTCAATTCTCCATGAATGTTCACTTTGCAAGAATTAAATTTTTGGAGCTTTTCGTTATATTTCCACATTAACTTTAAAGCTTCGTCAAGCTGTGCTCGAATTTTTTGATTTTCGCAAATGGCTGAATACACATTAGCTGCAGTTTCGTTAGAATCCTCTTCAAAATAGGGATTTTTTTTAATGGTATGAGCTTTGCGCAAGGTATCAGCAACTCGTGCGCAATTTTCCGATAATTTCATCTGAGCTATCGTTGCGGTATCCCCTTCAATAAAATCCATGAGGATTGCTCTATTATCTGGAGAAACATAAAAAACTTGAGGGGCGATGCCAAGATTTGCAGCTTCTTGCATAGCAAATAATTCGCGCTTCAAACTTTTTTCAGAAGCATCTTTGTCTTTTATTCTGAGAACATAACATTGTGTTGGCGTGCAGATCTTTAAGCAGGTGTTAGAATGACCGCCAATTAAGGGTGTGATAGAAATCTCATTTCGCGACACATCTGGAAAATAGTTACTAAGCACATCATTTAACGACTCATGACAACAAGTTGGTAGCGATTCTAAAGTTGCGGTTGCATCGACCCCAAAAAATAATGCGAAGCATTGCATCACAAAAAAAATTAATGGCATTTTTGTCTATAGCTCACAATTCTATGTTTTTTTGAAATCTACTAAGGTTGGGAAACATAGCAGGACCTACATAGTTTTATCTTTTCGGCCTTTTGGAAAGAACTTGATCGGGCAAAATCAAAACGAGTCATGCAATGACAATTCCCATATTAGCAGCAATCAGCGAAAAATCAATAAAGGGGATAGGAAAACATCCTCTGCGAAAAGGAAAACCCCAACAGCGTTTATCTTGAATGAAAGATAGCTTATCAATCAAGGGTTTAATAGAAGTAACCAAAAAAGAGGGGCCCGTAAGGGGTCCCTCTTAAGCTAAAGCAAGAAACTCTTAAGAGATCTCTTGCTTAACTCTAAATGACAGGATTTAAGGTATTGGGCATGTACCCGCTGTAGTATTGAATCCTTCAAAAACTCCGATGTTATTGCTAACATCGACAGTCATTGTGCTTGTGCCTGCGCTATTGTCAAGATCATAGGCAATTGTTGTATTATCGCTCTTATTGCCTTGCAATGTAATGCAGGAGGCAGCACTGCCGCTCAAACTTACAACCTGGAGAGATTGCTTAGTAGGGTCTTGAGAGGCTATCCAAGAGTTATTGGTAATAGAAGCATTGATATTAGAACCTGATCTAAGTCTTAAAAAGACGATGGCAGGTGCATGTGCATTGCATTCAAAAAAGGTATTTTGATCAATGACAATCCTTCCAGATCCGCCGAAGCCAAACCCGCCAATAGCTTTTCCTCCAAGCACAATACCGGAATTTTTGCCTAATCCGATGAAGCGATTGTTGGTAAAATTAAGTAAAGTGAAGTTGCCAAGAGGTATACCAATTCCTGCTGTATCGGCTATTTCCATTCCTGTGGAAGCACTTGGAACACTACTTACAAAGGCGTTATTGGTAATATTGTAAGAAGCATCAGCATTTGTTGAAACAATCTGCATATGCCAGCTAGGACCATTGGTTAGCGTTGAGAGCGTATTCTCATTAACGAGCAAATTTCCCCCGCTGCCAATAAATCGTATTCCGACAGGATTTGCGTTATAAATAGGATTCACTGTTTCGATAAGGTTATTATGGATATTTGTATCTTGAATGCCACTGCAAAGTATGCCTATACCACGGTTAGGGACCTGCGCTCCTATAGCCCGGATATGCAACCCCGCTATTTCATTGCCGCTGGCACTTTGAATCACAGGTGAGGGTATATTCACCAGATTAGTCAATAAGGGCCTGCCGGTTGACAAAGCGGGAACATTTACCACCCCATCGCTGGTAGCAAAGTCATAGCTAAGGCCTGTTCCTAAAAGCTTTTGTTGATTTTGCAATATCATCCCTGTATTCATTCCTTTATCGGTTCCATCACCTGGATATACATAAATGATATCATTGGGACGTGATCCATTCTGCGCTTCTAAAAGTGTTGCAAAAGGATCTTCAAAAGTCCCCAAAGAACCATTAAGGTTGTTTACAAAGATAAAATTCAAAGGAAGATCTGTTGTAGGATCGAGTGCAACCGAGTCTCTTCTATGGTTTTTAAGGACGATGATCTCTTGCCTTACAACTGGTTTTAAGAGTGGATCTCTTAAGAATCTTTCTTGAGGACATTCGCAGCACTCTGAAAAACCATTGCCGCCAAAAGCGACATTAAATCCAATTTGTCCTTGAACTATGCCGCGAAAAACAGAGTCGTAAGAACCGCTGACTTCCAAGGAAAAATATCTAGCAAATCTTCCTGTTACGCGTCCTTTGCCGCCAAAAGCGCCGCGATGATGCTCTCCCTTAAAGTAATAAGGACCAATCCCTGCTGTCAAAATATCAAAGTATCTGCAAGGATAGACGTTGCAGGCGACTTCAGCATCGAAGCCACCCATAGCCTGTTCGTAGCGATGGTTAATCAGCATTTGATTGCCAACGAAGCTTTCAAAGCGGGCATAGCCGAATTCATGACTTCGTTTTCTTCCAACGGGAATGTAGCCGTTGACGCGAAAATCCCAGCATCGGCCCAAGCTTTCAAAACCAACACCTACTTGATTGTAATTGTGGTGTTTAGTATGACGATAGTCGTAAAAAACGTTTAAGCCATAAGCTCTGCAGTTCCACAATGAACGAATTCCAAGACCTGCGTTTGAAGCAAATTTGCCATTGTTAAAAACGTGGGCTCTAAGATCAACGAAAGGAAGAAAACAATTGCAGTCATCAAGAGTAAAAAACCCTTCGAATGTGGTGTATCCTTTTTTATATCCAATCCCTTTGCCTTCAGTGTGGCGAACCGATCCTTCAGTAAGGATAGATGAAAAAAGTGAAGAGCCGCTTAATGCGATAAGCATTAAAAGATAAGTCAACGATTTGCGCAAAAGCATAAATCCTCTAGGGTTTACAAAAAAAAAGTAAAATAATCTAACTAAATAAATTCGACAAGTTTTTTCTTTGATATTTTTTATGCCAGTTGGAGGATGTTCGAATTAAACTGGAATCAATAGAATTTATTACGCTTTTTTATATTACTATGGAAGAAAACGATAGTTCATTATTTTTTTTAGAAGTTTATCAATTTCGTCAACTGAAAGTTCGGTAAGGAAGGCTACCTTGGCATATTCTTGTGAAAGGGAAGTATTAAAAATTAAAGGATCATCAGTACAAATAGCAACAGGATGCCCTTTTTGTAACAATTGCAAGCCCGGATGATCTTCTAATTTTTTTATCATGCCTGTATTAAGAGCACTTGTAAGGCATAATTCAAAGAGAACTTTGTTTTCTTCAATCCAGCGGCGCGCTTCTTGACAAAGATGAACGCCATGGCCAATGCGCTGGGGTTCAATGGTTTGTAATTCCATTATTTGATTTTCTGCCGTTTCTTCCTCAGATTCTCCTATATGAAGAGTTATGGGTAATCCATTTTGTTTAGCTTTGCTAAGCAGAGGTAAAATTATTTTCACATTTCCTAGCATGGAATCACCGGATAAATCGATTCCCACAACACCTCTATTGCGGTATTTGATAGCAAGATCAACAATCTGATCAGCAAGAGGATAACTGGTTTCTCGGCGCAAGCTCAAGATAAGGCCGACCTTAAGAGGAGTTCCAACGGTTCCTTTTCGAATTCCTTCTAAAACAGCTTTTAAATGCCCTTCCAAGCCCGTTTCTAAATCTTTAAGGCCGGTGCGAAGCTCAGCATATACAACATTATCATTCAATAAGCTTTTGCAAATTTCTTCAACACCTGCTTGCACACGCTCATTGTTATTAACGATGTTTCCTATTAGACCAAAGACTTTAAAAGCATCATGATAGTTAATTCGGCCTTTTTGAATTTTGGCTAACATCATAGATAATTCTGAAAACTGTTGAGGTTCAGCGATCTTTCTTAGATAATCAAGAGGCCACGCTCCCCCAATATGCAGATGCAGCTCGGCTTTTTCAAGCCTTTGCATTTTTAGCATGAGTTCATTCCATTCGGTTTGAGAAATTCTCAAGGACAACTGCTCAAAGTGTTGATCAGCAAGAAGATGATGAGAAAATGCAAAGAAGATGAGTAAACTCAATAAATTGACTCTGGTGTGGAACTTTGCGTTTCCCATAAATACCTTTAAAATATTCATAATGTTAATCGAATTGCGCTCATGCAAAAAAAATGGTATTACTAAAATTCATTGTTTTACAATCAAAAACTTATTCTCTTATTTATCAAGGTGAAATTGATGAATGCATGGAAATATCTAGCAATTGCCATGAGCCTCTTTGCATCTTTTGATATAAAATCGGAAGCTAAAGAGCTCAGCATTCTTGAGAAGAAGATCGTAGTAAATGGCAAGGATGCCACAGTTCTTTCACTAGTACAACCCGATGGAAGGCTGGGAATAACAGCAAAAAAAGGGCAAGCATTTGATGTCCTGCTAAAAAACACCATGAAAGTCCCCACGTCTATTCATTGGCATGGTCTTATTTTACCCAATGGACAAGATGGGGTTGCCTTCGTGACTCAATTTCCTTTATATCCAGGACAAGCGTATCGCTATAATTTTCCTTTGGTCCAGTCTGGAACATATTGGATGCATTCTCATTTTGGCTTGCAAGAGCAGAAGCTTTTGAGTGCACCTCTTATCATTTACGATGCTGATGATGCAAAACTTGCGGACCAAGAGGCCATCCTTTTCCTTACCGATTTTTCTTTCAAGGCTCCATCGGAGATCTATCAAACCTTGAGATGCAATCCAAAGAAAAAAATGATGCCCATGACAAATACGGCATCTCAAGATATCGTCGAAGTTGACTACGATGCTTTTTTAACAAATTATCGCACCTTGGAGGACCCGGAAGTTCTTGAGGTTAAACCAGGCAGTAAAATTAGATTGCGTGTCATTAATGGCGCCAGTGCAACGAATTTTTTTTTTTTCTTAAGTAATTTGGAAGGCGAAGCTATCGCTGTCGACGGCAATCGAATCAAATCCTTGCGCGGCTCACAATTTGAGCTAGCCGTTGCTCAACGGATCGATATTGTAGTAACAATCCCATCAGAGGGAGGCGTTTTCCCTATCCTAGCTCAAGGAGAAGGAACTGACAAGCAAACAGGATTTATTTTAGCCACAAAAGATGCATCTATTCCAAAATTTCTTACCAAAGCTCAGCATAAAGTTGGCGCTTTAACAAATGCTCAGGAATTGAATTTTCACGCATTGGATCCTTTGCCTAGCAAATCTGTGGACAAGCAAGTAATCGTCGAGCTTGGTGGTGATATGGCCAATTACATTTGGACACTAAATGGCCAAGCATGGCCAGAAGTTAGCCCCATTGTCGTCGAAAAGGGTCAACGCATTGAAATTATTTTTAAAAATGCCACATCGATGTCGCACCCCATGCATTTGCATGGGCATGTGTTTCAAGTAACAGCAATTGAAGGTAAGGGCTTTGATGGAGCTATGCGGGATACTGTTTTAGTGCTGCCTAATTCCTCTATTTCGATTCAATTTGATGCAAATAACCCTGGTGTCTGGCCTTTACACTGCCATATTCTCTATCATCTGGAAGCTGGAATGTTCACTGTATTAAGATACGCAAATTTCATTCAATCCTTGCCCACTTTAGTCCCTTTCTAATTAAGGATTGCTTGAAATTAAAAAAATGATGATATGTAAAGTAAATTACAGGGTGGTGATCCATGGGTAGCAAACTTTTTTTTAATTCCGAGGCAATTAAACCTCAAAAAAGCGATCCAGGCGGAACGCTCACTTGCATCACTCAAGATGAAATGCCGGGTTTAGTCAATATTTCGTTTGCTGTCTTAAAGTTGAAAAAAGGGGGATCACAAGAACCCATTTGGCATCCAAATGCCCATAAAATTGGTTATTGCCTAAGTGGTAGTGCCTTAGTATCGATTAGAAGTCCCAATGGAGTTGATTTATTCACAATCAAAGAAGGGGACATGTTTTTTATCCAGAAAGGGTACATTCATCATATTGCAAATCTAGGAGAAAAAGAAACCACCATCAGCTTTGCTTTAAGCGATACTAAACCTCAAACAATGTGTCTTGCAAAGGCTATCTATTCATTATCCGATGATGTCTTTGCGACAACATTTGGTTCCTCTTCAGATTTTTATGAAGGTCTTACAAAATCTAAAAAGCAGGAATTTATTAAAACCCTTACTTCGATCAAAGACGCCCCTACTTGCATTTCTAGCCGTTTTAAATTTAATATTGTAGCAAGCAGCAAGCCTGTTCAAACCCCAGGAGGCTACCTCCAATTGGGGACAAAGACCAACTTGCCGGTTCTTGAAGGGCTTGGAATTTTGCGGTTTGGATTAAATCCTAAGGGCATTGTAGAACCCCATTGGCACACCAATGCCGGAGAGCTTGTTTATATCGTCAAAGGGCAGACGCGCATCACAGTTCTTTCTCCAGATGGCAATGTGGAGTCGTTACAAGTCAATGGCGGACAGGGAGCTTTTGCACCAGCCTCGCATTTTCATAATATAGAAAACGTAGGGCAAGATGATGTGGAAGTTATCGCCTTCTTTAGTCATGCAGAGCCAGACTACATTGGCATAGGCGAAGTCATTGGTTCTTATTCTAATGAGATCCTAGGTTCCGTCTTCAATGTATCATCTGACTACTTTAACAATTTCCAAAAACCTAAAGGACCCCTTGTTATTGTGCCTGTTGATAAGCAAACTTCTCCAAATAAAGAAGTGCGCGGAAAGGTTTCCAAGTCAACCTATGAATAGACCTCTTGCATAATTCACTTCCTTGTTACAAGCTGGGTTTAACCCGCGATTGCGTCCTAATCACGGTTTTAAAGAGGCCAAGGATTTTGCATCATGGAGACTAATGAGACTTTTTCTACAACGTCTCCGGCAAAGTCAAGAATGTAAATTGTTGCATTTATCCTTGAACGCAAATAACTTTCCCACAGCAGTTGCTTGCACATGTGGCAAGGATAGATTATTCCCCCGCTCATCTGATAGGCAGGTTGGTTTCCAATACAGGCTACTGCAGAAATTTCATACTCGCCATGGGCAGCAGCATGAGCCAGCGCCGCTTGTTCAGCATGCAAAGTCAGCGACAAGGTATCGGAAAAATATTGTCCTGAAGAGTAGATGTTACCTTTCTTTGTGAGTACAGCAGCTCCAAATCGAGCGATTTGAGGATTATCCACTCCAGTGAAAGCATTTTTCAATCCTTCTTTAGCTGCAGAGATAAGTTCAGCTTGATAATCTATGTCGGGTGTCATAAAATCTCGAAAAAAAATCTTGTTTAGAATAGAAATATTCTTACTTTTATCAAATTCAAAATTTAGAATACAAGGTATCAATGAAATTCATGCTTCTTACGACGTTGATCTCAGTTGCTTTTGCAGTCGTTTCAAAGCAGCGCATTCATGCTGAAAATTCCCCTTCCATTGAAAAGATTTTAGATAAACCCCTTTTTGAGGGTGTTTATGCGGCGTCGCTGACGCCAATGCTCCCAGATTTCAGTTGCGATTATGAGGAACTTGCTCACCATTGCAAGGATTTAATGAATAGAGGATGCAGCGGAGTGGTCCTTTTTGGCACAACAGGAGAAGGACCTTCATTTACTATAGAAGAGCGAAAACGTGCTTTAAAAGAGTTGATCGAACGTGGAATAGATCCCCAAAGAATCATCTTTGGGATCAGTTGTTGTTCTATAAATGATGCAGTGGAGTTAGCCTGCCATGCCGTAGAGCAGAACTGTTCTGCTGTCATGATAGCTCCTCCGTTTTTCTACAAGAATGTAGATGATCAAGGAGTGATAGCTTATTATAGGGAAATCATACAACAGTCTTGCAGTCCCAACATAAAAATTTTCCTTTATCACATTCCGCAATGTACTGGAGTTCCTATGACTATAAATGTCATAAAAACGCTTTGGGGGGAATTTCCGAATAACGTAATAGGAATTAAAGATAGCGAAGGAAATTTTTCTTTTATCAAAGAGATCTTAAATTCATTTCCCGGCTTTAAAGTGTTTGTGGGCCATGAAACGCAGATCTCACAAGCAGTTCAGCTTGGAGCCGCAGGCGGCATTTCAGGGATGGCCAATGCGTATCCCGAACTTATTTGTTCTCTTTATCATTTTGCTCGCGACCGGCAAAAGCCTGATAACAATGATGAAATCAACAGTATTCTTAAGGAATTGAAAAAATATCCCTTATTTCCAGCGATTAAAAGCTTAGTTATGAATAAGAAAGGGACTCGATGGAGGATTATGCGCCCACCTCTAATCCCTTTAGATGAGAAAGAGAGTCAAACTCTAAACCTAGCCTTGAAAGAAATCAATCCAGCCTAAGTAAGCATTAAAATTGTGGCGGAGAGATGTTTTTCATGGTCTCTCGCCACATTGCGATCACTTACTCATTCAATGCAAATCTGCCAGGGCCAAATGCAGCTAATGTCAATAGGCCTCCCAGTATGGCAACGTCTTTCATAAACATGATTTGTTCTGTAAGCCTTGCGCTGCCATTAAGATTCCAAAAGTCATGAAAAATGCACATGGCAGGAACAATGAAGATAATGAGCAAGCAAGCTCCAAGGCGTGCCCGATAACCCAATAAGAGAAAGATACTTC
>JABDEI010000022.1 GCA_013287145.1 Chlamydiota bacterium | reverse complement strand
TTTCCTTGCGACCCTACCGGGGCGCAATCTCCTTTTACGATACACCTCGGGTTGAAACCCGAGGCTACCGGCGTCTTCCCCTATGGGGAAAGAGGAAAAATCCATTGTATGGCGTATGTGTTTGTAGCCGTTGTCGCGGCTATAGGTGTAACCTATGTGATTGGGTAAAGTGTAACCTATGCGACTAAGTTGACCTGCTACCCAACCCACGCATTCACGTAGGGAATGGATTTATTGCAGCAACACCCTTTAGAGCATCGATGATGCAGCTCAGTTTCTAAGGTCTGTCAAGTGCTGGAAGCGATATTTCTTGAACGAGGAAAAGATTGGGGCAAAAAAAAGGCGTCGACAGTGTCGACGCCCAAAACAGTGGTGATAACCCACTCTAAGAGACAATCACATCTTAGAAACCGTACTTTACGCCAGCGGCTAAAGTATGGTTTTGACGATGGCTTGACGCCCAGAGATAGTGGTAATCTAAAGAAAGATCGATGCAATCGCAAAGTGGGTATAAAACACCTGCAATACCTTGTACTGCGAAGTGGGCACGATGATGATTGCGGCCGGAGCCGGATTCTTCATCAGAGCTGGAGCCAGAACGATGATCACGTTTGTCCCAATCAGCACCAAGGCCAACGCCAACATAAGGCTTTACACACCAGCAAAGATCGATGTCATAAAGGAAATTTGTCATCCAAGATACTGAATGACGATGGTGACGGCTGCTTGAGCCAAATAACCCATGATGACGTCTTTGCTGATTGTTGCGATAGATTACTTCTTCTTCGATACGGAAATCGTTGCAAAACTTATATCCGATAGAACCACCGACAGCATATCCTGTGTCGAATTTGGTATCACGTCGGCGATGGTGGTCGTTTTGTAGCCAGTTAGCGCCACCGAGGACACCAACATAAACTCCGTCGAGCCAACCACATCCGCCGCCGCAGCAGCCGTCAAAAGCAAACGCTTTGCCGACAGACGGGACGAACAGTGTCGCCAACAACAATGTTAAATAAAGAAAATGCTTACGCATATTATACTCCTCCTTTTTTGGATAATTAGGTTAAACCGGATTCTACGAAGAGAAGTGAATTTCGCGAAAGTTTTTTTTGCGATTTGGGCATTATTTTTTCTTTTGAGTTTAATGAACGATAAGGCAAAATAGGTTTTCTTTAGAAATTTGGAGTTGTCATACATGCGCCGTTCAATCTGTTATTGCGACCCTAATCAGGCCCTTGCCGGTGAAACCAATACTTGGAAATTCACTTATACCACATCTGTCAGCCTACCGAAAGGAACCCGGCTGAAATTTGATTTATTGAGCGCCGGGCGCGATATTGACTGGGAAACACCCAGTGTTAACTTAAAAAACACCAGAAATGTTATTTTCGGCAAACTCGACAATGGCAAAATCCTACAAGCTAAAGAAATCGAATTGCCGGAGCGATTCATCCCTCAATATGAATTTATCCTACCCTCAGGAATTGAAGCAGGTGGCAATTTTACTATTATTATAGGCTCCCCCAAAGACAACGAGACTGCAAAACGCAAGCAAGGAACGCGAGCTCAGTGCAATGCTCAGCGGCGTCGTGCTTTCAACTTATTTATCGATTCCACGGGCAAAGGACACTATACAGAGGAGCCTGAAGTATTCAGCATTGATATTCGGGGAAATGTATTAAAAACAATTCGCATATTAACGCCATCTTTTGTGACGCGAAACAAACGCTTTGATGTCATCGTCCGTTTTGAAGACGAGTTCAGCAACTTAACCAATAATGCTAAAGATGACGAAACCCTCATTGAGCTTACTCACAATCATCTTCGGGAAAATCTAAGTTGGAAGCTTTTTATCCCGGAAACAGGATTCATCAACCTTCCAAACCTATATTTTAATGAACCTGGAATCTATACTATCCAGCTGCTTAATACCAAGACGAAAGAGATTTTTTATTCATCGCCGATCAAGTGTTTTGCTGAAAACAACAAGCATCTCTTTTGGGGTCTTTTGCATGGTGAATCGGAGCGCTATGATTCGACAGAGAATATCGAGTCATGCATGCGTCATTGCCGAGATGAAAAAGCATTCAACTTTTTTGGAACATCATCTTTTGAAAGTCCGGAAGAGACTTCCAATGAAACCTGGAAAGTCATTACTCAAAATGTCATCGAATTTGACGAAGCCGATCGGTACACGACTTTCTTAGGTTTTCAATGGGTTGGCGAACGCGGTGAAGAGGGAATTCGCCAGATTGTGTATACTAAAGACAGCAAGCAGCTTCTTCGAAAAAAAGAAGTTAAAAATAGCACTCTTAAAAAAATTTACAAGAGCTTTTCTCCAAAAGAAATTATTTCGATTCCATCATTTACAATGGGGAAGGGATATGAATTCAATTTCAAAGAGTGGGATCCCGACTTCGAACGTGTTGTCGAAATCTACAATGCATGGGGATCTTCTGAATGCACGAAAAAGGAGGGCAACTTGAGACCGATTCACGCCCACGGCAAAGCGGGTGTGAGTGAAAATGCAGAAGGATCAATACAAAAAGCACTTCAAAGCAATTGCCGTTTTGGTTTCGTGGCTGGCGGCTTGGATGATCGAGACTTGTACGCTGATTTTTATGCCGGTGACCAAGAACAGTATTCTCCTGGTTTAACAGCGATTATTGCCTCGGAACACTCACGATCAGCCCTGGCGGACGCTCTTTACAATCGTTCTTGTTATGCAACCACCGGTGAAAGAATTATTGTAGGGCTTTCGCTTGCCGGCCTACCGATGGGAAGTGAAACAACGACGGCAGCGAAGCACGGATTGCTCATCAATCGTCATCTTGCTGGTTATGTTGTAGGGACCAATAAGTTAAAACGCGTTGAGATCATTCGCAATGGCAAAGTCCTTCAAACTTTTACCCCTGAAGGAAACTCCTTTGATTTCACTTATGATGATATGGTTCCCCTGCAAAAAGTCACCATCGATGCTAAAGATAAAAAACCGCCATTTGTATATTATTATTTGCGCGTAATCCAAGAAGATGGGCACACCGCTTGGACCTCTCCTATTTGGGTAGATTATATTCCACCTGCACCAGGAAGTAAAAAACCTGTTAAAGTCGTAGCCAAACCTGTAAAAAAGGCACCTATTATTGTAGCTGATGAGGAAGAGGAAGATGAGGATGACTTTGAAGATTACGATGACGAATAGGAAGGTTGCTTGATGACTACTTTGCTGCTGACGATAGCGATCGCTTTTATTATTATTATTTTAGCCGTAGCTAGTCTTGCCATAGGCTGGCTAATAACAGGAAAGATGAAAATCCGCTCTGGAGCTTGCGGGCAAGATCCAAATAAAAAACGCGATGAAGCGAGCTGCGGTACGGGAAGTTGTAATCTTTGCGAACGCGATGATCCTAAAGGAAGGAAATAAGCCTTGACCGAATACTCCAAAGAAGATCCTTCTTCAATCCAAGCGATGTTTGGCAGCATTGCAAAACGCTATGACAAAGCAAATGCGATCCTTTCTTTACAGATGCATAAGCATTGGAATGCAAAACTTGTTAAAGCTGTTTCGCAAGGAGAAATCACATCTTTCTTAGATCTTTGTTGCGGTACAGGCGATATAGCCTTTGAATTACTGAAGCAGCAGCATCACCCTCGCAGGGCATTTTTGCTCGATTTCTGTCCTGAGATGCTCGCATGTGCCAAAGAAAAAGCAAAACTTTTTCGATTGGACCATCATTTTGTGACTTATATCCAGGGAGACGCTCAAGCTGTTCCTTTAGATGATGCCAGTGTTTCGTGCATCACGATTGCTTATGGCATCCGCAATGTAAATCAACCTCGTCAATGCATAAAAGAAGCTTTTCGCTTATTGCAACCTGGCGGGGTCTTTGGAATCCTCGAGCTTACTCAGCCAAAAAATTCTTTTTTGCGGATGGGTCATCAAATTTATTTAAAAGCTGTCCTTCCTCTATTAGGACGCTGGCTTACTTCAAACGAACAAGCTTATCAGTATCTGTGCAACAGCATTCATTCATTTATTCCACCGGATGAATTGGAAAATCTTATGAAACATGAAGGTTTTACCTCAACCCATCGCCACTCTCTCTGCGGCGGCATTGCAACCATAATAACTGGGCGTAAACCTTAGATCTTTGCGAACCCCTTCAGAGCACTTCATGGAACGTCAATTCACCGCAACCACATACATTATTGATAAAGGACGCGTTCTTTTGATCAATCATCGAAAGCTGAAGAAATGGCTTGCTCCCGGCGGACACTTGGACCCTAATGAAATCCCACCCGAAGGAGCAAGACGCGAGGCTAAAGAAGAAACCGGCCTCGACATCGAATTCATACCTCAAGAAAATATTTGGATCGAACGCTGGAACGCAACAAGCTTTCATCGTCCTTTCCTATGTCTTCTTGAAGAAATTCCCGAGCATAACGGAACGCCTGCTCATCAGCATGTGGATATGATTTATGTCGCCAAACCGATCAGCGGACAAGAAATGCAAAATCATCATGAAACGGATGGTTTGCGCTGGTTTAGTTTAGAAGATATCGAAAAGCTAGAGCCCGATATCGAGATCTTCGTTGAAACACAGCAAGTGATCCGTACAATCTTTCAGTCATTTTTTTGCGACAACATTATTCGCTGACGACGAGGTTTAGAAGCTTGTTAGGAACAAAAACAACTTTTTGGATTTCGCGTCCTTCGATAAAACGCAAGATGCCGGAATGTTGTTTGGCAGCGTCCAGAATGATCTCTTGCGATTGATCTTTTGGCAATTCGAAACGGCCGCGCACTTTGCCGTTCACTTGTACGACATATGTTACGGTTTCATCTTGCAGGTATTTTTCATCAACTTTTGGATAGGGGCAATAAGCAAGCACTTCTTTGCTTCCCAATGCCTGCCAAAGCTCTTCTGCCAGATGCGGAGCAAAAGGCATGAGTGCTTGTATAGCCATTTTGACTACACTGCGAGGGTAAGCCGGCAGTTTTGTAAACTCATTCATGAACTCCATCATTTTGGCGATGGCGGTATTGAATTGCAAGGCTTCGATATCTTTGGAAACGCCATGTACAAGGCGATGACCAAGCTTCAAGCTCTGTGGAGACTCTTCATCAGTCAGCTTGCTCGATGTAGCCATATCATAAAAACGATCTAAAAAGCGCTTACATCCTGTTACGGCATCGGTATTCCATAGCTTTTCTTTTTCAAGAGGCCCCAAAAACATCGCATAGAGGCGCAAAGCATCGGCGCCGAACTCCTCCATAATTTCATCGGGAGCGACCCCATTAAGCTTAGATTTTGACATCTTCTCGACTTGGCTGCGCAGCTCTTCACCGGTTTCTTTGAGGTAATATTTCCCCTCTTTTTCGATAACATCTTCTGGCGAGACATAGAGTCCGCTACTCTTTTGGTAGGCCCTTGCAACAACTAAACCTTGATTTCGTAGAGTTTGAAAAGGTTCAATCGTGCTGACAAGGCCGCAGTCATAAAGAACTTTATGCCAAAAGCGCGAATAGAGTAGGTGCAACACAGCGTGTTCGACTCCCCCCACATAGAGATCCACAGGAAGCCAATATTTTTCTGCCTCTTTTCCCCATGCAGCGTTAGCATTCTGAGGATCGCAAAAACGCAAATAATACCAGCATGAACCCGCCCATTGCGGCATGGTATTTGTTTCGCGGAAAGCTTTTTTTCCGGTTTTGGAATCGAAGACTTCAACCCAGCTGCGCACGCGCGCTAAGGGGCTTTGTCCATCTCCACTGGGCTTATAGTCGGTAATTTCAGGAGGACATAAGGGCAGTTCATCCAAGTCTAAGATCCGTTTTGATCCATCCTCAAAGTGAAGAATGGGGAAAGGTTCCCCCCAATAACGCTGGCGTGAAAAGAGCCAGTCGCGCAACTTATAGCTTACAGCGCCTTTGCCTTTGCCCTTTTTTTCCAACCATTGAATGATCGTTTTTTGGGCTTCTTCAACGCTCATCTTATTGAGAGAGACTTCTTTGTTAGCGCTATGGATGCTGACGCCTCCGCCTGTCCAGCATCGCTTGCCTTCAGTGACTTCTTCGCGAACCTTCTCTAAAGGCATGCCTTCAGGGATCAATTCTGGATGGGCGGCAAGATCTGGATCAAAGACAGCAACGATAGGAAGATCAAATTTTTTAGCAAACTCGAAGTCGCGTTCATCATGAGCTGGGACAGCCATGATAGCTCCGGTGCCATATCCCATTAATACATAGTCTGAGATCCAGATTGGAATCTTCTGATCATTAACAGGATTGATGGCGTAAGCCCCTGTAAAGACGCCCGTCTTTTCTTTATTGAGTTCGGTTCTGTCGAGATCGCTTTTGACGGCAGCCTGTTTTTGGTAATCGAAGACGACGCGTTTTTGCTGCGACGTTGTAATTGTCGGCACAAGAGGATTTTCGGGTGCTATGACCATATATGTTGCGCCAAACAATGTATCGGGCCGTGTTGTAAAGACAGTGAGGGCTTCGGAGCTATCGACGATGGGGAAAGTTACTTGGGCTCCTTGGCTTTTTCCAATCCAGTTAGTTTGCAATTTCTTTAAGCTTTCGGGCCAATCGACAAGGTCGAGATCATCAATAAGGCGTTCGGCATAAGCAGTAATTTTCAAGATCCATTGCCTCAAAGGTCTGCGTTCAACTGGATGTCCGCCTTCTTTGGACTTGCCATTTTCGATCTCTTCGTTGGCAAGGACAGTGCCTAAGGCGGGGCAATAATTCACGGGCATCTCTGATTCATAGGCTAAACCTTTTTCATAGAGCTTAGTGAAGATCCATTGAGTCCACTTGTAATGAAAAGGATCGCTAGTGGCAAACTCTCTATCCCAATCATAGCTATACCCTACCATTTGCAACTGTCTTCGGAAATTATCGATATTTTTCTGAGTAGTGATGGCGGGATGGGAACCGGTGCGTACGGCATATTGTTCGGGAGCTAGACCGAAGCTATCCCAGCCCATAGGATGAAGGACATTGAAACCTTTTTGACGCTTGTGGCGTCCAATAATATCTGTTGCAGTATATCCAACCAAATGACCTACATGCAATCCTGAACCCGAAGGATAGGGAAACATGTCAAGGACATAATACTTGGGTTTATTGGTTTCAACGTCTACTTTGAAGGTTTTATTTTCCAGCCAGTAGTGTTGCCATTTAGATTCAATTTTTTTGTGATCGTACTTCATATTGACAATGTTTACTTTTTAATTTCAAGAAGGTATGCTATAATTTCAACTTAAAGCTGACGCAGGTTTTTTAACCTTATGCGTCCAAGCTGCAAAGTATCCATTAAATTCTATGCCACAACGTATCAAAATGTCAAAAAAAAAGGGCCAATCGAAAAAAAGCTCGGGCCAAGAGAAGCTTTTACAAAATCTACTTAAGACCACTCAGCAGTTTATGAGCGGGAAAAGCTACGTGCCCATGAGTCAGGGCGAGCTGAGGGAAAAATTGCGTATTCATCCCCAACATGATGAAATCTTTCATGAAATTCTAAAAAAACTTATCGAGTCGGGCTATGCCGAGCTTTCCGGCGGTCGTTATGGATTAATAAAAGCTAAGGCTGAAGTTGTTGCAGGCACCATGCGCATGCACCCCAGAGGTTTTGGCTTTGTTCAGCCGGATGATCCTGTGCTTAATCCGGAAGACATCTTCATTCCTAAGCATCTGACGCTAAACTCCGTCGATGGCGACAAAGTCGAAGTGCTTGTCAACCCAGATAGCGTTTCAGAAAAAGGTCCGGAAGGTCGTGTGACTGCAATACTTTCACGGGGACGCACCCACATTGCTGGTATTGTAAGGCATGTCCATAAACATGGGGAGATTGAAGCTTATGCTCCTATGTTAGGACTAACCCAGCGCGTGCTTGTGCAGCCTAGCGATGAGTATCAAATTGTCGTAGGTGACCGCATCGCCATGGAAGTGATTGACTGGGGCTCTAAAGAAACGGATACTTATTGCCGCATTTCGCATCATATTGGCCATATTTCGGATCCCTCTTGTGACATTAAGGCAGCCATTGAAGAGTATGAGTTGCGCGAGGACTTTTCAACCCCCGTTTTACAAGAGGCGCAAAGCTTTGGCATTCAAGTCTCTAAAAAAGAAATTTTGCTAAGGGAAGATCTGCGCAACTTAGAATGTTTTACTATTGATCCCGATACCGCAAAAGACTTCGATGATGCGATCAGTTTAACTAAAGATTCCAAAGGACACTATCATTTAGGTGTGCACATTGCCGATGTCTCCCACTACGTTCAGCCGGGCAGCGCCTTAGATAAAGAAGCTAAACTAAGGGCAAACTCCACCTATTTTCCGGGAGCTTGCTTGCCGATGCTTCCCTCAGAGCTTTCAAATAATTTATGCAGTTTGAAGCCCAATGTAAATCGCCTTACTGCCTCGGTGTTTATGGACTTTGATGCCGAAGGCAATTGCGTCGATTACCACATCAGTCGAACGATAATTAAAAGTTGTAAGCGCTTTACCTATAAAGAAGCTAAGCTGGTTTTAGATGGAGAGAAAAGAAGCTCTTACGCTCCAACGTTAAAATTAATGGTCGAGCTTTGCCATTTGCTTAAGCATAAAAGATATGAACGCGGCAGCATTGAGTTTGCCATGCCGGAACTTGCTGTCATTGTCGATAAAGAAGGCGTGCCGCAGAGAATCGATTATATCGCCTATGATATCACCCACCAGCTTGTAGAAGAATTTATGCTTAAAGCCAACGAAGTTGTAGCTTTGCATTTGAGCAAGCTTGGAAAAAATCTCGCCTATCGCGTCCACGACGAACCCTCTGAAGATAATATGAAAGACTTTGCAGCACTTTCTGCTGCGTTTGGATTTCACCTTTCAGAGACTCCTACACCCGTCGAGTTGCAGAAACTTTTTGACGAGGCCTTGGAAACGCCTTATGGGCAGTATTTAGCGACAAGTTATATCCGCCGCATGCGTTTAGCGATCTATTCACCTGAAAATATCGGACACTATGGGCTTGGCTTAACGCATTATTGTCATTTTACAAGTCCAATACGCCGTTATGTTGATTTAGTGGCGCATCGGATTCTCTTCGGAGCTGTCGATGATAGAGAATCGCTTGAATTTATAGCGACCCATTGTTCTAAGCAAGAACGCATCAGTGCAAAAGCAGAAAACAGTGTTCTTCTTCTAAAAAAACTTAGATTGTTAGCTTCGGTGCATCAAAAAGAGCCAAATCAAGAATATGAAGCCATCATTACGCGTGTAAAGCCCTTTGGCATTTATTTTGAAGTGTTGGAATTTATGCTTGAAGGCTTTTTGCATATCTCTGAATTAGATGACGAATTTTTTGTCTTTGAAGAGCGCGCCGTTAGGCTGAAAGGCAACCGCTCAGGCAAATGCTACTCCAGTGGTGAAAGGATTTTTGCAAAGCTTGATGAGATCGATTTTATTACTCAGGAAACGAAGTGGAGCATTGTCACTGAAAATGCAAGATCGCAAAAACCAAAAAGAAAAAAGATTAAACGCGAAGAAAAAAAAGGTGCACGTCAACGTCCAGTTAAAGAGAAGTTGGTAAAGCCAAAGAGAAAAAAAAGCAAGAAATAATGCCTCTTTTGCCCTTAGATTATTACCGTCATAAGGATGTGCTATTTTTGAGCCAGGATCTGCTTGGCAAATATTTGCTGACACAGATCGATTCGGTGCTAACCGGCGGAATGATTATCGAGACAGAAGCCTATCGCGGACCGGAAGATAGAGCTTCGCATGCTTATGGAAACCGCAGAACTAAACGCACTGAAACGATGTATCAGGAAGGCGGAGTCAGCTATGTTTATCAATGTTATGGGTTGCATTTTCTCTTTAATATTGTTACCAATGTCAAAGATGTCCCCCATGCCATATTAATACGGGCGATTCAACCGGAAATTGGCATCGAAGATATGCTGAGGCGACGAAGAAAAAAAGTAGTCGATGGCACTTTGACAAGCGGACCGGCTACGATGGCCCAGGCTCTTGGCATAGAAAAAAAACACAATGGCCTCATGCTTGATGGCGATATGATCTGGCTGGAAGATCGCGGAGTGATTGTCTCAAAAGAAGATATTATCGCAGGGCCAAGAGTGGGAGTAGACTATGCAGGCGATGATGCCTTACAGCCCTGGCGTTTTAGAATCAAAGGGAAGAAGAAGTAAATTGAGTATACCAAAACCAAATATTGAATGTGTTAAAAGGGATTAAGTATGAAAAGATATTTCATTACGGGATTAGTGATTCTCCTTCCTCTAGCCCTTACCATTGCAATCGTGGCATTTATTTTTAACCTATTGACGGAGCCTTTCGCTGGCATTGTCAACGCCATTTTAGGTCACTATGGCTTGTTAGAGAATGGGTTTTTATGGTTAAGTGCAGCGCAATTGCAACACTTTGTCAGCCAAGTCTTAATCCTTATCTTATTATTTTTCTTTACGATAGGCTTAGGTTTTGTTGCCAGATGGTTTTTCTTCCATTATTTACTCCGTTTTTGGGATTATGTTTTGCATCGCATTCCCCTCATCAGCAGCATCTACAAGACCAGCCAAGATGTCATCAAAACGATGTTTACCTCTAAGAATCAGTCCTTTAAACAAGTGGTCATGGTCCGTTTTCCAAATTCAGATACCTACAGCATTGGCTTAGTAACCCGCGATAACCTGCCAGGTTTAACTCAAGACAGTGGCAACCTGACAGCCGTATTTGTACCAACCACTCCAAATCCAACATCGGGCTTTCTGATGATGTATAAAGAGACAGACCTTATCTACTTAGATATGCGCGTCGAAGATGCCTTTAAGTACATTATTTCCTGCGGGGTCATTCCTGCCCCTTTTCATACGACAACAAAAGAAGAGATCGAAAAGCGCATGCTGGAATCGAACAAACCGTTGCCTTCTCATTCTAGAACCGACGAGAGAAGCTTATGAAGAAATTGTTTTTGACGGGTTTAGCGATTCTTTTGCCGGTTGTTGTAACCATCATTGTGATCGGTTTTATTGTAAATATTCTTACAGCTCCTTTTTTGGGAGTTGTGGAAGGGATACTAATCCATTATGATCTTCTTGATCACAAGTTTTTGTTTTTTAGCGGAAAACAAGTGCTGCTTCTCAGCAGCAAGATATTGATCCTGCTCGGTCTAGTAGCTTCGACTTTGCTTATTGGCTTTGTGGCTCGGTTCTTTTTTGTTCATTACTTGTTCCGTTTTGGCGATTATCTCATCCACAAAATCCCATTGATCAATAAAATCTATAAAGCTACCCAAGATGTCGTCCATACTCTTTTCAATAAAGAGAAGACGAGCTTTTCACAGGTCGTTTTAGTGCCTTTTCCACATTCAAATTCCTACTGCATCGGCCTGATTACAAGTAACTTGGCAACTACAGGCTTACATAAAGATGAATTTATCTCTGTATTTGTGCCGGGAACGCCTAATCCTACCATGGGTTTTGTCTTGCTCTTCAAACAAGATCAAATGATCAATGTCGATATGGGTGTCGATGACGCTTTTAAGTTTATCGTCTCCTGCGGTGTCATATTCTCCGGCTTCACAAAAGAAAAACCTCTTTCATAACAAACGTGATTAGACCACAGGTATATTTTTTTCCTTAAGTTGGCTTAGGTTGAGCTTTGTCAATAGCTGTCCTTACTTCAGTTCGAGTTGGTCCTTCTAAATCGTCTCTCTCATGAAGTTTTTTCCTAAGGAAAATGAGCGCATTTCCCATAAAGCCATCTTCAATGCGCTCAATATCAGAAAAACCTAATTCATGATAGCGCTGCAAAGCATGGCTATTATCTACAAATACACATAAAGAAAGATAATCTAGATTCTGAAATTTCTCATGGATTCTTTTTTCTTGCTTTTGCAATAGTTGAATAAAATCAATGGACGGATAATCGGCTTTGCGTCCTAAAAACCGAAAATGCAACACATTTATGGAGTGCTTTTCCCCTCTTTGGATGTTAACGTAAGTCCCGTACAAACAACCAACTGTGATCTCTTCTTGCTTTGCGAGCACGCAGATTGAATTTGAATCTTCTAATATACCCTCATAGACTTTTGTGTCCAAACTAAGACCCAAAGCCTCCTTTGAAATACTTTCTATATCCGCTGCCACTCTTGCAATGTTATCCTTAGATCGGTCTACCTCTACGATCTCTATTTTAAAATTTTCTTCGCCGATTTTAGCAAGCTTGATGATCGAATGGAAATTATATAAATGTGGGGGTGTATCCCGGCGGCAAACGGTAAATTCAGCTTTGCTTAGGAGTTCAATCCATAGGCCTCTTACATTTTCTAACTTGGCTACAGATCGCGTAATTTTGAATGCAGTGGAAAAAATCTGATAGGCGTCATCTTGAGATTCTATTGAAGGGCGATAGAGAAAAAGTTTAAATCCATTCCAAAGACGGCTCAATGCAATATCCAACTGAATTTGTGATTCAAATTGAGATTGCAATGCTGGATCAATTTTGTCTAAAGTGGCGGTCATTATAATCTCCTTTTCTTGATAGAATCAATTGAACTGTAAATGTTTTGCGAGTGAAAAATTCATATAGGCGAAAAACAGATTAAAAAATATTAAAAAAATACTTCAAACAAACGCAACCCGCGATTGCTAAGGAATCCGATTGCTACTGTGTCTCAATGCTATCAACTTAAAAAGAATATTTAAACTTGCTAACCTTCAGTCGCCCTCCGCATCCTTTTTGTCATTCGCATACAAAATTCATTAAAAATTAATAGGTAATCCATAATTGCTGAAGCAATTACATGCTTGATCTTTTTTAATTTTAAATTTGCTATAATAGTATTGTTTACTGTAGTTGTGTAAATAAACACAGAAACTAATATTTTTTATGCAGATAGAATTTAATAGTCTTCAACTTTGTTGTAATCTTCTAGCGAACAAGAGCGCATCTCTTTTAGAAACCTCTGCGAATCAAAACAAAACTATAAATCTCAGCGATGTAAAGACAATTACTACAGCTATGCAAACTTTATGCAGTTTAATTACAGCATTGGAAGAGAGTCCTGAAGTAAGAGAAAAAGACGGTCGGATATGGAGTCCAGAAAAAATTAGTCTTCTAGACAAATGGGGTAAAGATTTGTCGAAAATTCAAAACACCTTTAGTCGAGTGATTCAAGATAATGCAGGGGAAATTTTCACAGAAAATGAAGAGCAAGGCTTATTTCCAATAATTAAAGCATTATTCTCTGAATTTGATACATCAAAAGAGTGTTCCTATCTTTATTCTCCTCTTATGGATATCACACTGCTGCAATGCGAATTTTTATCAGATGAAAAAGCCAACATAAAAGAAGATTTTTTATTAGAGATATCAAAGTTAGCTTCAGAGCACATAAAAAATGCGGATCAAAAGAAAGATTTTCTTATAAATCTGGCTAAAGAAATCTCTAAAGTGGATCCAGAAATTGGAGAGTACATTCACATTTTTGATATCGATCCTCACAAAGAGGAGGGACAACAAGTACTCATTGAAATTGCTAAAAATGCAGCTCGTGGTGGCGTACGCTGTGCGCGCAGTATTCAAAAATTTGGGATCGATCCCCTCTCAGAACAAGGCAAACAGGCTCTTGAAGAAATTTGTGCAATCGCCCTATTTCAAAGTCACGGAAATGCTGCATCCTACCTCAACAATTTCGGCATTGATACGCATACTGAAAAAGGACTGCAAAGCATTGTTAAGATCCTGACGGGACCGCTAGATGTTGGCCAAGGCTTTATTCAGCATCTAAAAGAATTTGATATCGATGCGAGATCAAGGCCAGGTCAGCTTGCACTCATTGAAATTGTCAAACATGTGGCGAAAACCCATGGGAAGCTTCTGATAGAAAATCTTGAAAAATTTGGCATCGATGCCAAAACAACTCCGGGTAAAAAAACGCTCATTGAGATTCTCAAAATTGTGGCTGAGAGCCAGCCTTCCATGACAATTAGAAATGTGCAAAAATTCAACATTGATCTTTTGAAGGAAGAAGATCCTGAAATTTTGATCACAGTAGCAAAGATCATCGCAAAAAATGATGGATGGGCAATTGCAGATCACATTGAAGATCTTGGTATCGACTCAAAGTCAGAGAAAGGGCAAGACCTTTTGATTGAGCTAGCGCAACTTGCTGCGCGCCAAAATGCATCTATGGTAGCATCTAAAATCAAGAATTTTAAGATTGAAACTCGCAGCCAAAAAGGCCGTGTGGCAATGATAGGTATTGCAAAAGTCATTGCTAAAGAGAGCGGAAAAGCACTAGCAGAATATTTTAAAGATTTTGATCTCAATTTTACGAGGAAGCAAGATCGTCCTATCTTAAGAGAACTTGTCGAAGTTGCAGCTGAAAGCGATCCGGTAGGAACATTTGAATATCTTCATAATTTCAAGTTAGATGTTGATGTCGAGGAAGAATTTGACTTGCTAGTCGAAGTAATCAAGAAAGCTGCTGAGCAAAATCCAGCCTTTGTTGCAAGAAGGGCTACTGAGTTAGGTTTTGATACTACTACACGTGATAGCAAAGCAGCCTTGAAAGAGATTCGTGAAATCATCTTTCAGAAAGATCCAAAAATCCTAATCGCTTATATTAGCGATTTTGCCATCGAATCGCCGAATGAACAATTTCTTATTTTTGTAGAAGCTGTTTACCAGGATTTGGAAGCTTTAAGATATTGGGAAAACTGTCAGTTATCTAAAGTCAATAAGAGCTATGAACCCTTTGTAAAGATATTTTCAATCTTGTCTTCAGAAGAACCATTTACTAGGGATAAAATCAGTGAATGTCTTAAAGAGCTCAAGACTACCTGCCAACAAGAAAATTTAAAAATTGATGTTCTTACCGATCATATTCTTGCAATTAAAGCTAAGGATCATGAGCAAGAATTGATGAAACAAAAAAATGCATTAACCTGGCTTAGCATCACCCTTGGAAAACTTTTATATGGAACGACTCAAGAAATTCAATATGATAAAGCCGTTGTTTTGAAAGTCCTCACAGAAATTTTACAGATGAAAGCTCCGGCGCTTCGAAGGATTTGCAGCAACTTTCTATTAGACGTCACCTCAAACCCCGATGCAGCAAAGATCTATAATGATCTGAACTTAAAGACTAATGTTAAACATACCTTATTGCCTAACTTAATGCTGACGGTTTTCAATACCCTGGGAGTATCCAAGCCAACTTTAGAAAATTGTGCTGAGATGATTAAAAGTCAAAAACATGAAAATTCGAATCAACCCCTATTCCGCGAAGCAGATTATTATAAGCTTCTTCTTGAGACTTTGAATCATCTCATTATAGAAAACGCTTTGAATCCGCAGGAAAAAGAATTCTTCCTTCAACAAATGTTTCAGTTAAAAAATGAAAAAGATTTAAAGATCGCGCTAATGAGCATTCGTGGAATTTGCAAGTTGAAAGAAGGATCGACCTTGAAAAATGAAGTGAACAAACTCCAGGATCTTTCCAACTCCTCAACGTTGACATCTGCGTCTTTTGCTCAGATCTTAGACCAAGCCTTTGCGAGAAGCGTTCAATTAAAATTGCCAATCGATAGCAAGTCTATAAAAAACTTTGCAACAAAATGGGAGGATTTTACAAATTCCTTGCGAGACCCCAATGCCATTTTTGGTTATGTTGCGGGTGCTTTGAGTTTGCCATCCGAGGAAGAAAAACAGAATACCCTTTCGGTCTTTAATACTTTTTTAACTGATGTTTTAGAGGGAAATTTCAAAACGAATCGCTATCAAGGAAGCATTCATCTCGATTATTTACAAGATTACTTTAAAGATACTGATATTTGGGAAAATGTATGGCAAAAGGGCGAGAGTATTCCACTTAGCAGTCTTATGCAAAGTGAAGATATCAAAGAAGAACCTAAAAAGATGCAACCTCTCAATTTTGAAGAGAAGATCAAACAAATGTTTGATGGTCAGCATCTAAAAAAAGAAGAGTTCTCGATTCTTTCAAACTATTTACAAGATCCTTCTGACGACACCTTTAAAAAATGTTTTGCTGAGCTTACTGAAGCGAAAAAAACAGTCGAAAAGGGAGTAAAACTTGCAGAAAAAAATCATGAAGAGAGTGTCTCAGAAATCAAGACGAAGAAAAAGCAGTTACTGCAAGAAAAAAAACTACTTCAACTGATTCACCCTGCAAAAAATGTCAATCCGCGCAAAATCCTTCATAACCTTATTGACCTAACGAAAGAAAAATCAGATTATAAAAATGATCTTCAAAGCCTTTTAAAAGAAGTAGAAGATTCAACATCTGGATCTACCTCCATTGATGAGGAATTTTTTGTAGAAGAAGGCGATGCTTATAATGACATCTTGCAGAGCGGAAACGAAGTGGAAGGAAGCTGTTTAGATGTCTATCACGATCCAATTAATAATAAATGTCTGAATGCCTGCCTTGTTGACGGCAAAATCCGCCTCATCGCAATCAAGGATAAAGCTAGCGGCCGCATCAAAGGCCGCGCATTTATTCGCTTAATGCTTGATGCCAAGAAGCAGCCTGTTCTCTTTCTAGAAAAGATCTACCCCGCAAATTTAGATGCAAAATTTTGTGAGGCTATCAAGAAGATGGCTTTGAGAAAGTCAAAGGCATTGGGTGTTCCTCTTCTTTGTAAACATAAGCCTGGAGGCACTCTCTATCACTCTCATATCGAATCATTAGATAGCAAAGCTCATTATGAATATGTCGACGCCCTTTCCAAAATTTGCCCCAAAGGCAGGTTCGTCATTAAAGAAGCTGATGTCATGTCCTGATTTTTGTGTAGTTTATTTGTTATTTTTGAGACTTTGAAGGAAGTGATAGGCCTGTGCATAATTTGTTTGAAGACATGCTCTTTCAGACTCGTTGATGCTATCGATTGCGGCATTTCCGCAGGAAATAGCCTTATAAGCAAGCGCTGTTTTAGATGCCAACTTTCCAATAAAGTTGGTATAAGTGATGTTAGGAGTCTTTGGAACTCTTTGTATTTCTGTTGATATCACTTCTTTGAGTTTATTTTTTTCTATTTCATTGTAGCTTTTGTCTGGAAGATCGTAAAATTCTTTTACACAGGCTTTTACTGCATCAATCATCCATTGATTGATATTGCAGCTTTCTGGAGGCTCTTCGAGAAGAAGAAATCTAGCTTCATTTATTTTTTCTTGTGAAATTTGAGACTGCTGATGATTTTCCAGCTTCATTGCCTCGAATTTTTTCTCTATAGCAAGCTTAATTTTGTCACCTTTGTTTGTTAAAAGATCTTGGAGTTTCTGCCTTTCTTTCATAAAAGAAACTGACTCTTCCTTCAAAGACTGGGTTGTTTGCGTTAAAGGTATTATCGAATGCGCAAAAGATTGCGTACTTTGTATTAACTTACTAGTTGATCCATTTAGTTTTTTAACTAATAAACTATCTATAGCGATAGACGTAGACTCCACTTTCGATTTCAATGATTGAGATTGTGGTTGTAACTGTGAATTCAGTGTAGTTACATCGTAATGATCTCCCCCACGATCAACCTTATCATAAGCAGAAAAATTAGATTGAGAATTATCGTAATGCGAAACGCTATAATCACCATGATCGCTCTTTGAAATACAGTAACTACGGTCTCCACCTAAATCGAAACAACTTTTTCCATCTCCACAACTTCTTCCGACACCTAGACTCATAGATAAACCTTTTTTCTAAGAAAATTTCTCTAATAAATTTGTGATTCTAGCCATATCTTTTTTGAGTTTTGCTAACTCATTTTTGAGTTGTTCATTTGTAGCAGAAAGCTGAGAATCAGAAAATGACGTACTTGGGTAATCGAAGTATGAAAATAATTTAACGATGTGCGAAGGGTTGCAAGTGTTCTCTCATTGGGGTTTAAGGGGCTTCCGCCCCTTTTTGGAGTGCGCGTATGGCGTTTTACTAATTTTAGATTAAAGAGAATGCCATACCGCTTTGTAATTTTTGCACTGTCAAGAGAACCCAAGAATCCATGGAGGCATACCCAAAGCGGTACGGCGGATCTGTTTTTTAGCGTTTGAGTATTGCCGTACGCGCACTCCAAAAAGGGGCAAGCCCCTTAAACCCCTCTAAACCACAAATTTTCTAAATGCTAGGGCTCGCAGCAGCAGGGGTTATCTTGCGCTTTTTTCTTTTTTATTAGCTCTTGGATGGGGGAATGGGAAATCCATACGATGCCGGCCAGATAGAGAACTAAGGGTGAAATAGCGATAAGCGATGTCCCTAGTGAGGCGAATGATTGAATAGCTGCGCCATTAATGATATTTGCCAAAGCTGGAATCGATAATTCCATAGCCATGCCTCCAAGACAAGCTGGGATAGCGAAGCGAAAGTGGCAAAATCTTTCGATGGTGATGCGATAAAACAAGCTTGCGCCCAGCATGATGGCGCATTTCGCTAAGAAAGAGCCAGGCATCACGGTGAAAAGCGCCAGCATCCCCAAGGCCCTAAAAATATGATTTGCGATAACAACGATTGTATTTATCTTTGGGTGGCGGTCGAGCCAATCCCCTATCTTGGCAAGATTTGATTCGTAGTGGAAGTTGATTTTTTGATAGGCTTTTTCCAAAGAACGCATGGGATTTATCATAAACAGCTCCGTTGATCAAAGCCTGTCATTGATAAATTAAATGTTTTTTTTGCTCAAGAGGGAATTTTTATCCCAGCATGAAATTATGCTGGGATTTTTTGATTCAAATTCTTTTACTGAGTACTTGTAGAGGCATTTAGAGCCGTATCCATGACATGTTTGGTGAAGTAGTCATCATTTAAGATCGCATCGATTGTGTTGACTCTTACGGCGTTTTTTGTCTTAATTATTTCGCTGACTTTTATAGGAAGATTCGTTTTGACATCTTTGGGTCCGATAATATTTTCAACATCATCGTCGATTTCAATATTGTCGTCGAAAAAGATTTGAAAGACGCTTGTGTCATCGGGCTTCAGATAAAAAGGTTTGCCATATTCACTGCTTTCATGATGCAAATTCCATGGATTCCAATCATCTTGAATCATGAGATTTCCACTTGTGGTCATAAAACCATAAATGCTTTCGGCGTCCGTTAGTGTTCCAAATTCGGTTACGAGTGCGCCATTTTTGAAATTTGCTTTTGCAGCAAAAAACTCAGTTCCTAAGGTTTCATTGATTTCGGCAGCGATGAAATCTAAATCCCCACCAAAAGTACGCAGAATAATGGAGTATTGGATCTGTTCAGCATCTAAAAACTTCAGTAATTTATAAAATGAGGCGAAAACTGTGCCTTTCAAGGAAGATAATTTCGTATTCATAGTGTTGAATTCTTCATTAATCTTTGCATAGAGAGGATGTTGCTGTTCGCGTAAATCGTCGATAAAACGATCCAAGTATTGTTTTCGAATTTTTTTTAGGTCTTTATCCTTAGAATCGCCCGGTACAACGACATTGTAAACATAATCGTAATAAGAGATCGGCTCTGAAAGGGTTTTGTCCCAGTAATCGACATGTTTTTTAGCTAGTAAGAAACAGATGGCATTTTCGGAGGACTTATTTTCAATTCGGTCGCTAGCAATTAAAGTATTATTAATATCAAAATGAATAATTAATCGATCAGCAGCGTTAGCTCCTGAGGATATTATCGTGAATATACTTAATATTAAGTAGATATATCTTTTTAAAAACAGCATCTCATCACCTCAATTAAATATTTTTTTCTATGTTATGCTGATATAATAAATCAAATTGTATTATTCTTAAAAATTAAAAGATGGTATACTTCATATAAGTAAAACTAATAGGCCGCAGATGGAATTAAAGCTCAATCTTTCTTATCTCAAATTTTTTTATGATGCCGCTTTGATGGGCAGCGTCTCAGAGTCGGCAAGAAGGAATTTTATTTCGCAATCAGCTGTTAGTCAAGCAATCGCAAAACTCGAAAAATCATTAGGAGTTAGCCTTTGCCAGCATAAAAAACAGCAATTCAAACTTACCGAAGAAGGCCAGCTTATTTTTCAAAGGGCCCAAGAGATATTTTCTTCTGTAAGACAACTTTATGATGCCATCGATCATCATCGCCAGCAGGCGCGCATGCCCCTCAACTTCGTAAGCACCCACAGCATCGGCTTGTCGGTGCTGCCTGAGTTCATTGCGCTCTTTGAACAAAAAAGTCCCGAAGTTGCACTTCATTTTCAATTTGGAGGATTAACTCAAATCAAAGGATGGTTAAAACAAGGCATTGCTGAATTTGCTTTTGTCTTGGACAGCCCAAATGTGGCCGAGTATCAACAACTGACAGTGCATAAGGGCTATTTTCATCTTTATAAGCATAAGGAGGAAAAATCATCCTTAGACGCATGCGGCATCTATGTCGAGCACGCCCAAGGGATGCTGGTTGCCGAATACCAGCAAAGTTATCAAGCTCACTTTAAAAAATCCCTGCCAATACGTGCCGAACTCAATAGTTGGGAATTCATAGCGCGTTGCATGGAAACCGGCAAAGGATACGGTTTTTTGCCTGATCTGATCGCATTTGGCAAGAGGCACCCACATTTAATTCCAATGAAAAGCCCAATGCCCAAACTCCCTTATTCTCTATGTATCATCCACCCCAAAGGAACTCAATTGAGTTATTCGGCCAAGACTTTTCTGGATTATTTCAGCTCCTATTTAAAAGATCAGCTCTCTAATTGACCCTTGCGGCTAAATAAATCCTTCATGCGTTCAAAATATCGGCAACAAAATAGAGCGGATTTACCGACTCTCCCGTCGCTTGATGCAAGGTTTTGTTCCATGTAAGCTCTGCTCCTGAGTAGAAAATGGAATTTTTCAACCAATTGCCCCCCTGCGAAGAGATGCAGTCATTTGTTTGAGAGTCGCTTGAAATAGATCTTAGATATGTTTTCAACTGGCTTGCCATCATCTCCCCTAGAATATAATTCTGATAATAGACTGGAGCGCAAGCAAGATGCATTTTCGCAGCCCAATCGGGAGCGTCGCGATCCGGAATGCGTTTAAGTCCTTGAAAGCGCTCAACATAGTCCCACCATAGTTTATTTAAATCGGTGTTAGGCTGTTGGTACATCGATCGTTCAAAATGAACCATGACTAAGGCCCAGCGGGCAAAAACTAGCAAATCCGCCGCAGTTTGGCGCTGGCTTATCTTTTCGATCTCTTGAGCCTTTGCAAAATCGATCCCAACATGCTGATGTAAAAAAGCGCTATTTTGGCTTAAGCGTCCAAAAAGCATAGCGATAGCTTCGGTTACGCTTGTATGTGCAACTACTCTTAGCAGATAAGGCAAGGACTGATTGATATACTTATCATATACCGCGTGGCCCAATTCATGCAGCTGCGTAGCCATCCAGTAGTCATTATCGCGTATATTGCAAAGAATGCGAATATCTTGCTTTCTATCGATACAGGTGCAAAAAGCGTGTTGATTTTTTTTATCGCGTTCATAGAAATCGCTGCGGGCGATAATGTCATCTACATTCAGTTCAATTGATTGATAGAAATCTTGGCTGATTTTCACGATGTCTTTGTCGGAATAATAGTGATCAAAATTAAGCTCTTGCTGAGGAGCTTCTTGGAAAAATGGATCGTGGTAATGCCATGGCATGAGATCGGATGCGGCAATGCCATAGCGTTTGCTAAAGGAGTCATCAAGCTTAGCCTTATAGCGCTTCCAGGGGGGATTAGTCGCCTCTTCAAGTTGGTGAATCAACTGAAAAAGTCGCTCTTCATCGAGTTCTTGCAGCTTTAAGCGCATCGAATAGTAATTATCGTAGCCGACATGTTTAGCACAGTGATTGCAAAGTTCTATGAGCCGTAAAACTTTATCTTTAACTTGTGCTCCAATGCATTTAGATGCCTCCCATGCTTCTTGTCTTTGTTTATTATCGCAGCTTACAACAAGAATTTCTTTAAGTTCGTTGTTGGATAGAGACTTCCCATCGACATTAGACCGAAAATTGGTATAGATGGATTCAATTTCAGTCTCAATTTTTGACATCTCTTCAATGAATTCAAAGGGAATTTGATTTTCGGTATATCTCAGCAAAAGCAGATGGGCTTGCCTTTTCAATTGTCCATGGGCATGGGGTGTTTGTTCCAACAAAAAGTGATAATCTTCTGATGATGAGTAGATTTTACGCAGTGCAATTTGTTTTTGTTGAAATTCAAGAGCATATTTTTCATCGCCGGTAGTCGCTAAATTCCACCAAGCTTGCTGAGCTGCTGTTTCGAGAGGTTCAATAACTTCGACATGTTTGTGAATGAAATCTTGCAAATTTGTCATACCTTCTCCGTGACTTATTTCTTTGGAACTACTAAAATTGCCTCAGATACTCTTCTTATTTGATTTCCTTTTCCATCACTTTCTTCTCCTGCCGGAGTGCTGACTACATCGCCATTGATAACCATAACGGAAGACCCGCCTCCATCTAGATTCAACGCATCTACACAGCCGATTTGTTTTAAAAAATCGGCCAAAATTGGGATCGTGAGTCCCCTTCCTGTGCCAAAGTGTTTTCCGTCCGCAACAACAAAGACCCAATGGCCATTTGCTAATAGTCCAACCGCGGTACGCGGATGGGCTTCATAAAGAAAACTTCTCCTTGTTTGCTCTAATGAAAAATCCGTGAGAACCTGCCCACCTCGAATGAGGATAGGAGCTCCTCCTATGATATTGGCCGCATGATTCCATTCTTCCGATGTTGTGTAAGGGGGATTTGATTGAGGAATCACTTGAATATTCCAAAAAAAGGGTGTCCCTTTTTGGATGTTGTGATCGAGCAGAGTCGTCTTCAAAGGACCTATTGACAGAATA
>JABDEI010000021.1:23089-23873 GCA_013287145.1 Chlamydiota bacterium | reverse complement strand
GGCAGAAAGAATAATATTTAAATTGAGATAGATTTGAGTTTTTGATTCAAAACAATTATTTTACTAGATATAATGATCGGATCTTTTAATTTAAGGTTACTCTTTTATGATGCAGCTTCCTTTTCGCGACTATCACCTATTGAATTTGCTAACGGCTTATGAACAACAAAATCTCCCTTTAGATCTTTTTATCAGCAATTATTTCCGAACACATAAAGCCCTAGGGTCCAAAGATCGTGCTGCCATCGCTGAAGGAGCCTATGCAATAGTGCGTTGGGAAAGCCTTCTGGATTACCTCTGTGATCAGCCAGTCACATGGGAAAAAAAAATTGCTCTTTTTCAACGCATCAATTTCAGCGATTATCAAAATCGCGAAGACATTCCCTTATATATTCGTTATAACTTCCCCAAACCTCTATTTGATTTGATAGTTGACAATCTTGGCTCTGAAAAAGCCCTCGAAGTTTGTTCGGTTAGCAATACGCCTGCGCCAACTACCATTCGCATCAATCCCTTGAAGGTTACAAGAGAAGAAATGCTTGAACGCTGGAAAGACCAATATTCAATTTCGCCTTGTTCCTCGGCTAAATACGGAATCATTTTTCATAAAAAAATCAATTTTTTTGAACTGCCCGAATTCAAAGAAGGCCTTTTTGAAGTACAAGATGAAGGCAGCCAGCTTCTTGCAGATCTGATGAATCCACAGCCTGGCGAGCAAGTATTAGATTATTGCGCAGGATCGGGCGGTAAAACATTGGCATTTGCTCACAAAATGGCCCATAAA
>JABDEI010000021.1:22747-23079 GCA_013287145.1 Chlamydiota bacterium | reverse complement strand
ATAAAGGACAAATCTACCTCCACGATATAAGAAAAAGGATCTTGATTGAATGTCGGCGAAGATTAAAACGCGCCGGAATTCAAAATGCGCAGGTGGTGCAAGAAACAGATCCAAAGCTACAAAAACTGAAAAAAAAGATGGATTGGGTCCTTGTGGATGCCCCATGTTCCGGCATTGGCACAGTGCGGCGCAATCCTGATATGAAATGGAAGTTTTCTGAAGAGATGTTAAATAGATTAATCGGCCAGCAAAGAGTCATCTTCGAAAAAGCCTTAAGCTACTTGAAACCGGAAGGCAAAATCATTTATGCAACATGCAGCATATTGAAACAG
>JABDEI010000021.1:0-22737 GCA_013287145.1 Chlamydiota bacterium | reverse complement strand
AATTACTACAGGGTCATGAATATGATAAAAAGTGCCAAAAAAGGTAGGGAAATAACTTATAAAGGAACATTCAGCATATTGAAACAGGAAAATGAAGAGCAAATCGCGCATTTCATAAAAACATACAATCTCAAAATTGAAGGGTCGATCTTTCAAACGCTTCCCATTCTAAATGGTATGGATGGTTTTTTTGGAGCGGTCTTGAAGCGCTAAAATAAAAGGCAATCTTCTCTAATGCCGTTCTTTCTACGAAGTGCATAATTTGCATAACATCGTTATATATTTCATTTTTATTTATCTCAAAAAATTCATGTGATAACCTCAAAGTTAATCATTAAAGAAAAGGTTTGATACGATGTTTTCCTCAAGTGTTACTTCTGCTAAATTTCGTGAGGCGGACTCTATTAACGATAAAGATGCTTATCCGACGAAAAATCCATTATGGCGAATGGTGGCTTATCCCGCTGAGTTAGCAATGAAAATATTGTGTACAGGAAGACTTTATATGGAGAGAACTAATGCCCTCAAGTGGTATAAACCTCAGCCATTTGAGTTAATAGATAAGGTTACAGGCTGGCTAAGACTTACTCCTGAATGTTCCTTTATAAGTTATTTCCCTACCTTTTTTGGCACTTTTTATCATATTCATGACCCTGTAGTAATTAAAGCTTTGTTTAAAGAATTTCGTGGTAGCTCAGAAAGCAATGGGCTATTTACGCCTACTAGATCAATAAAAACACTTCTTAATATTATAAGAGAAGCTTTTCCGGAAACTGAAATAACGGAAGAAGATGTGATATTTACTTGCTCTCATGCAAGCTCTAAATATTATCGTGCATGGCTTCATCACCTATTTGATGGGAAGCACATAACTAATTATCGTTCTGTTATTCGCGAAGAAGCAGAGAAAACCTTAAAAACTTGGGCTCTTCGCTGCAAACAAGACCAACCTATTCATCTAATGGAGACCGCTTTATTTGCTTCTCAGATAATTACTCGTTTAATGTTTGGTCATAAAATAGGTGAAGAGGCTCTAGCTAAGGCCGTTAATTTTATTAATTGGTATACACTCCATAAACAAATTGGTAAGGTATCTCAACAGGATGAAGAAAGATTTAAACAAGCGTTAATGACTTTCAAAACCACTGTGGATGATGTTATTGCTAGCGAAGAAGCTATCCTTTTTGCTCCTCAAAATCAAAATACGCTCACCTTAGCACAAAAAAAAGCGATGGCTTTTATTATTTTTTTTGCTGGGCAAGAAACTACTGGATTTCTGTTAGGTAATATTCTCCGTTTTTTAGCCCAAAATAATCACTTACAATCTGCCTTAAGAACAAAGATTCAAAAAAAGGATTTGTTAGAAGACGAAAAAGGAGAAATTCAAGCAGAAATAGAGAGTTTGATTACTCAATCATTAGCTACATATCCCCCCTCTTATGCTATTTCGCGTCGCATTATAACTGAAAAAGATATTTGTTTAGAGTATTTATTAGAAGGGGAAGAAAAGCCAAGAAAATTAATTATGAACAGGGGAAATATGGTCTCTGCCCGGATGATAGACGCTGCCGAGCGGATAAATGCATCATCACAGAAAATTACTCAAGAATGTTCTTATGATCTATGGTCTGCTTTTGGTGGTGGAGCTCATAGCTGTCCTGGAAAAAATTTAGCATTAACTGAAGTATTCGAATTTATTTTACTTGCTATTCGAGAGTATAATTTGACAACAGACCAGAATCAGGAGCCACATATTGTCGGACAGATTACCTTGCAATTTATTGAAGATATTACGATCAAACTCACCCCTCTTACTCAATAACTCTTAAGGCAGTTCTGCCGAAGGGTGCGGAGCACTGAACTTGGCTAAAGCAATTATAAAAAAGCAAAAAACAATCCTGGAATAAAAGAGGAACAGTAAATGGAATTAGAAGGAAAAATTTGGAAAAGCAAGAAATTTTGGCTTGTTGAAGTTCCTTCTCTTGATGCTATGACACAAGGTAGAACTAGAGCGGAAGCTTTGGAAATGGTTAAAGATCTAATTAAAGAGATGTTGATTAATTATTTTCCGGATGCTGCAATTGCTAAACTCGAAATAAATGTGCTTGATTATAAAGGCAGATCGATCGGAGTTACTACAAACAATAATAGTCTTGTTTTAGCCCTTTCACTAAGACGTCAGAGGGAAAAGAGCGGTTCAACTGTTAGAGAAGTATCAGGAAGATTAGGATCTAAATCCCCAAATGCTTATGCACAATATGAAAAAGGAAGATCTAGGATCTCACTAGAGCATTACGAACGTTTATTAAATGCAGCTAATCCATATAGACAAGCTCATTTAAAAATTGGTTAAATTTGCCTCTACGTCCTACGTTAGAATTCAGATTATAAAGCACGTTAAGAAACTTACAATCTTGCAAGCCTAATCCCAGTAATTTAACCGTTTTTTTCTAGACGTTGTTATTGAGTTTTTCAAATAATGCCAAGAACTGCTCGAAAGAAAGATCCCCGGGACGTGATAATGGGTTGAGGTTTAAAGAAGACAACGCTTCCATTACCTTTTCAGGCAGAAATATTGTTCGCAAAGACGCCTTAAGCATTTTCCGTCTATGTTCAAAGGCTCTCCTGGTCATCACAAAAAACTTATCTTGATCCGAAATCTGAGGAGGAGGCCTTAGCTGCAACTTCACCATCGCTGAATCGACATTTGGTGCGGGATAAAAACAATTTCGGCTCACAGAAAATGCATACCGAGGCTCGGTGAAAAAACGCAAGAAGACAGTAAAGGAACCATATTCCTTTGTTTTAGGGACTGCCGCAAAGCGCCTTGCAACTTCTTCTTGAACCATGACAACGCAAGAAGAAAAATGTTCATGCAAAGGAACTAATCGGACCAAAATCGGCGTTGTAATGTGATAAGGAAGATTTGCGATGATTTTTGCTTTTCGGCCTGCATATTTTTTCAAGACGCTTTCAATGGAAACATCGAGGATGTCTTCACATAGAACTTCAAAGTTATCGTAAGTCTTTTTAAAGCGCTCTAGGGCTTGGGCTAAAACACGATCTTTTTCGACAGCTATAACCGTAGCGCCAGCTTCAAGAAGAGCTTCCGTCAATGAGCCAGGGCCAGAACCTATTTCAAGGACAAGGTCGCCGGGGGCAACGTCTGCTTCCAACACAATTTTCCTAATGATGTTCGCATCAATAAGAAAATTCTGTGAGAGCATTTTTTTCGGGCTTATTCCCAAATCATTGAGAAATCGGTGCAACTCAGAAGGCTTGTATACCGGCATAGGGTTATTTCAACGCAAAAGGCTGAAAATCATCGGGCACCATTTCTTTGAGATAGCTTTCCTTAACATCAAAATGAAGACGAAGTTTGTCTAAATATTTATCTGTTTCTTCTCCGATTGCTATATCGACAAGTTTATCCTTAAGCTGATTTTCAATTTCGTTGAAAGAAATCACTCCTCCAGGAGTTAACTCTCGCAGATAAAAAATTCGAAATACAGTGGAATTATCTGTTCGGCTCTTCTGGCTATTGGGTTTACTATATTCACCCGGATTAAGTTTGGATAAAATTTCTTTATAAGCTTCCGAGACTTCTTTTTCGCCATGTCGGTATTCTTCAGAAATTGCAACCTTTGTCCCTTTGCTTAAGGACTGGATATCTTTGATTTTTTTTGGCAATTCATCCATTGGCACAGAATCTTCAGTAAGCATTTTATAAGCAATATTGGCTATTTCAGCTCCATTCACAGGATCTTTATCGCGTATAGATACAACTTTGTATTGCCAAACTGCTGAACGGACATTGTCTTTGATATATTGTTCATAAGCATCGCGAACATTCTGCGGAGTCACCTTTCTCATTGCTTTATTCTGAACACGATGATAGAGCATACGACGAATGGTTATATCACCTTGTAGAATTTTCCAGGCTTCATCAAAGGTTAATCCTACTTTATCCAAGTTGGTAATGATACTTGGCCCAAATAGCTGTTCCATTTCTTGACGCACATCTCCGCTAGAGACAGGAAGCTTGAGTTCTTCCGCATCGGCTAAAATCAACTCTTTATCAATCAACTCCATCAACATATGCTTCCAATTAACCTGGTAAAACTGATATCGAGCTTGCATTGAAGAAGTATATTCCGGATATTGCCTCAAGAAAAGAACATCCATTTTTTTCATAACGTCGATAACGGAAATGGCTTTTCCATTGATTTTAGCTAGAATCCTATTGTTAACAACAATGTGAAGCTCTTCATCATTTCCAAAAAGAAATGAGTCGGCTTTAACATATAAAGGCGACAGCACTGATATTGCCGTCATGCAAAAAATGATAATTTTTTTATTCATAATAAATACACTGTTTAACATGAAATATGAGTTGTTTTTGAGCTATATCGCACGCGGGCAGAATGTTAAGTTTTTGTGCTTACGCGGTATATACCGCGCGCGGTACATAAATCATAGTTCAAGCCGTTATTGTTGCCTAGCCAAAACCGATCTTCAATTGCTTATATTATCGATATGACTCTCGATTGCAAGCCTCTTGCCTCTAGGCAGCAGAACTATCTGACAAAAAAATAATTTACATTCTTACCTCTTTCCTGATTAAATAACCTGAATACACAGTCAACTTTGTTTAATAAGGAAAAAATTATGCTTTCTGATTACCAAATTCTTCTAGAGCATGAACCCACTCAGTGTTGTGAGAAACGCAAACCTTATCACTTTCTAACAGAACGCCATTTACAGGCCATGTGGTTTGAACAAAAATATTACAAAAATCTTCACACTTCTGAAGGGAAACTTGTCGAAGTAATCTCTCCGGGTATTTGGAACGCCGAGGCTGGACCCGATTTCCGCAAAGCGCATATCAGAATAGAGGGCATTGATCAGCAAGGGGATGTCGAAATCCACTTTGCCGATGCCAACTGGTATCAGCATCATCACCACTTGGATGAACGTTATGATCAAGTCGTTTTGCATCTGTCACTTTGGAAATCTGCAAAGAATAAAGCAATCACTACAAAAAATGGCCAGCATGTTACTCAAGCATATTTTGAAGATGCTCTCACAGTTCCTCAAGCTCGTCTTCCTCAACTCATCGACCTCGATCTTTATCCTTACAAAAAGTTCTTAGGGAGCGGTCGCTGTGCACAAACATTATTTCGTTCCATACCAATTCAAAAAATCAAAACCTTTTTCAAAGCTGCCGCTCTTTGGCGTCTTGATAAAAAAAGACTTCATCTCGAAGCAAAATTAGCAGATCAAACTTGCGAGTTAAGCTTAGGCATTGCTATGGCGTTAGGGTATAAACACAACTCAGAGGCATTTTTAGATACCTTTTGTTGGTTAAGACAAATGAAGCATTTGTCTCACGAAACACTTTTTTCTCTTTGCCTAGGCGCCTGCGGTTTTTTTGAAGAATCGCATCAAAAAAGATGGTTACACTCCGAATATTATCAATCTCTTCTCTCAATATATTCAAAGCTTCAAGAGATAAATTCAAAAAAATTTAAATTAATTCTCAATCAAGTTAGACCCATCAATCACCCCGTGCGAAGACTTTTTTTTCTAACCAAACTGGCCTGCGACGATCAAATTATTGCTAATCAAATTAAAATGATCTCTCTTTGGCGCCTTCATTGGCATACCCTCCATAAAAGGAAAAACGAATTTGAAAATGAACTGAAAGAGCTGCTACCAAATTATCAAGACCCTTATTGGAATCACCATTATACCTTTGAGAAAGAACCGAAGCCAAAATTTCTAACACTGCTTGGCGATGATTTGAAAAAAGAAATCTTAGTGAATGCTTTTCTTCCACTTCTGCAAGATGAAATTTTTCAAAGAAACGATCCCCATGAAATTTCCTGCTTTCAAGAATTTTACTCTTCACTGCCAGCTGCAAATACAAGCAAAACAAAGTACTTAACCCATCGTTTTTTTGGTGATCAAAAAACCATTTTCACAGATGCATTCACAGAACAAGGCGCTTATCAACTACATCGAGATTTTTGTCTTCACTACGAAGCCAGCTGCGAAGGATGTCCGTTCGTAGAGCGTTTCAAAACTCATTTTTTATAACGATTTGGTGCGTGGTTGCAAAAAATAGAATCGACGCGTATAGTCACCTCCCTTTGGGATGACTGCATGTCTAACCCCAGTAAAAGTTATTATCATTAACTTGCAAAATTTGGAGGCTTTTTATGGGCATTAGCGTTAGCGGAATTAAAAACGGTATCGTCTCAGGCTTTGGCACAGCTTGCACTGCCGTAAAAGATAGCGTAGTATGGTGCGGTCGCAAAATTTCAGCAGTATTCAATAACTACATTGTCCCAGCTGTCAAAGCAGCTTGGCAAGGTACTAAAAAAGGCTTCGAAAAAACGGTTGCATTTTTTAGAACGGGCTATGGCTTAGGTAGCTTGGCTGGCGTAACAAGCATTGCATTAATTGCAGCAGCTCAATCAAGCGCTCTTGAAGGCGATGACAACCGCTGGCTCCGTTATGGATTATTTGCAAGTGGTATTATTTCCGCTGTTGGCGCCGGTTATTTATTGGCAAAGGGATCAACCGCGTTGATTTAAAAATCGCTTTGCGATTTCTTATATCCTCTCAGGAGGCATGTTTCATGCCTCCTTTTTTCTATGAATCCTCAGCCTCGCTTTTCCAGTACAATGTGATCTTCGTTATCAAATGCATAATGCCAATGCCAAGATGGGTCTTGAATTTTTTCGATATCGAAAAAGACTTTTTCTTTATTCTGACGGGCTATAATACGAGAACCATCTGGCACTTCAATATAATAATCCCCAAAGAAATGAATATCCTCTGCCACAAATTCAGCGTTTCCTCGTAAAACAATGGTCAATGATTCTTTTCTTTCTATCCGATATTTCCAATATTCATTTTGAGCTGTTCGATCGATCCCTGCATTTTTTACGGTAACGTTTTTCAAAATGCATTTCCCAGATTCAATGCCATAATGAATTACGCCTTCTGCATCTCGTTTTCCTACGACATCGTCAGCTAGTATAAGCAAACTACCTTCAAGATTGAGATTTCTGATTTCCACTTCCGCAATTTCTAAAAACAACTCCGATCCATAACTAAGAATGCCATTTTGTATTTTTTGAGCAATGATTGAATACAATGGACCCAAAGCAGGATGAAAAAACGCTAAAAAAGAAGGGCCGTTTGATAAATAATCCTCTTCACTTCCCAATGAAGGTATTTGCATGCCGCAACAATTACTCAGCAAATCATACTGATTTTCAAGATACTCAAAAAAACATCCCACAGGTGTTTCAAGTATTGTTTTTCCCAATGCGTGGCTTTTTTTAGTGACGGAAATAGTTTTACGTCTGTCGTTATATGTCAAAAAAGTCTTAAGCTCTTGCTGCTCCCCTTCATTTAAGCGATGGTCAAAGGTATCCACGATACTATCTGCGATATTTTGCATTGTCGATTCAAGGCGCGCTGCTAAAACCACCTGCGTATTGCCTTTAGAATCCAAAGTTGTTACTTCGGTTTTCATGTTGATCAACATTCCTGGCAAGGGACTTTGTTTAATTGCTCTTCGAACTTCTTCAAGATCGACAAAAAGAATATTTGTGTTCGCAGGAAATTGAGAATATTTGCTTCCCGGTTCAACAGGAAGGTCTTTAATTCCTTTGTGATTAAAATCTGTATACTCAATGTTAGAGATGCAATAATCAAAACTATGATCTCTTTTTCTTTCTACCAATACATTCATTCCTTCGGCAGTATTTAACAAACGATAACAAGAGGCAAAGCCAAAAGCTTTGTCATGCTGACAGCCCAAGCCGACGAGAGCAAGAATTCCGTAATCCACTGAGGCAACAGGATTATTGATCTGACGAACAATTGCTTTTGCTCGTTGCTCCGATTCTAGCCAACTAAAGATGTGATTGTCTTCCGCAAGCTTCCATATAACCCCATGACCACCTGGCTTCAATACCAGTTTTAAGGGAGCCTGTATTGCCCAATTTCCCTCTTTAGTAATCATCGGCACTAAAGGCTGAACAAAAAAACGAAAACTCTCTTTTGGCCTTCCAAACCATTGATTCTGCTCACAGATGTTTAAAATGTGATGATGATTATTTTTTTCATGGGAAGTCATCATAGCAACAGGAGTCATAATTTTTTGATTGCACAACTTGTAGTGGAGGTATTCATGACCTTGTAAGTCTCGAAATAATCCCTCTAAAAGGGTTCTTTTGCAAAATAATAATGCTGCTGCCGGCAGCGCTTCGCCGGTTTTTTCATCATGCAAATCTAGCCGGTCACCCGCTCCGCCGACGGGAAAAATCTCTGCGATCTTGGGGAAATTCTCTATTCCCCAGCGTACAGCCTTTCTTACCTCAGAAGAATCCTGCCTAAGATCAAGTCCTTGGGGCTTTAAGTACTGAACACTTATTGGCAAACTCCCATTTTCCGTTTCTTGTTTTAAAATGGCTTTCAAAACGGTGCAATGGTAGCCTACAATACCTCCAATGACATCGTAGAAGTTCTCTATCAATATTAATGTTTCCAAAAAAGAGAGGAATTCCTCAGAAGAGGGATCATACTCTTCCAATTTTTGGAAGACGAGAAGGCCTTGACCCAAGGCCAAAATAGATTTAAGAGCTATTTCTCCTTCTAAAGAGGTATTCTTAAAATATAATTCTAAAAAACTTTGATCCATCAAATTGTTTCGAACAACAAGATCATCATCTAAAATCTTTAATTTTTTTCTTTTATCCGTCTCTTTTGTTAGCTTTTCAACAAGCGGTTCCAGAGATTTGATTTGTTCAAGAAGAGATAAATCACTCATCATGCACCCACGTTTCATTCTTTAACCTATGGAGTTCTTCTTAAGGGTGCATGAAAAAAGGCTTTAACGCAAGAGAGAGTCGTGATAAAATGGTTAGGGATAAAATGAAAGCGCAATTTACTAATAGACAATATTTTAATACTCTCTTCCCCAAGAGATTTTTCTAGCTATCTTTTATGCTGAAATTAAACTTTGTGATTTGTTTTGACTATAAAATGGAATCAGAGATACAAGAATCTCCTAGTAAGAACTATCATGTAATCGTGAGATTTTTTTGCAGAAAAGGGATATCCACTATCCACAAATCAAATAAGTTGATGGGAAAATTTTGTTGGTTTGTGTATGAAGTTTCTCAACATTGTTCAATAACCTAAAAGGAGTAACACGATGAGTAAAGAAAAAAAAACGTCAGCTTTTATGAAGCCGGTTCAAGTCAGCGAAGCATTGGCTGAAATTGTCGGCAAAGGTCCTATGGCTCGTACCGAAGTGACTAAAAAACTTTGGGAATATATTAAGAAGCATAAATTACAAGCTGCTGACAACAAGCGTAACATTGTACCTGATCAGAAACTCGCAAAAGTTCTCGGCTCTTCACAACCTATCGATATGTTTAAAATGACAAGCAAACTTTCCAAACACCTAAAAGAACCAGAACCAGAGTACGCTGGCCGCTAACAAGAGCTTAAGTGAGCGCTTTTTATGGCGCTCACTCTTTTTTTCCTCGGGTATTATACTCCAATCAAGATCAAAGTATACCTTCCTTTTATTTCCAAAGCTTGATATCCTTTTAGCTTCAGTTCAGGCAGCTTTTATGAAAAAAAATACTCCCAACCCAACCCATCTCAGCGATTTTCTTTGGGACCTTTGGTGCGTAGCCTCCATCATAGGGATATGGCCCCGCTTCATCGAACCCAATCTTTTGCATACTACCAAACTTAACCTGAAAATCCCAAAGCTTCCACAAGCATTGCACGGCATTAAGATTTTGCAGTTTAGCGATTTGCATCTAAATTCGAATGTTTCTGATTTTTTCTTGCGAAAACTTGTTCAAAAAATCAAAAAACTATCTCCCGATCTTATTGTCTTCACCGGCGATTTCCTATGCTATTCCCAAATGAAAGATAAAATTCGCCTCCAACAACTCCTTAACTCACTTGAGGCACCTTGTGGCTGCTTTGCCATCCTTGGCAACCACGATTATGAAAAAAGTGTTTCAATAAATCCACAAGGCGACTACGACATCATTTCTAAAAAACGTTCAATGATCAAAGAGGGATTCTCCCGTCTCTTCACTACAGTAAAATTAACAAAAGTGGTTTCGCCCGCCGCAAAATCTGTGGGTTTGCACCAAGAACTTTTGGATTTACTGCAACAAACTCCCTTTAAGTTGCTCCACAACAATACTGCGGTGGTTCCTATCAAAGGTTCTTATTTAAATCTCTGCGGCTTGGGTGAATACATTTGCGGACGGTGCCAACCTGAAATCGCATTCACACATTACGACAGGCGCTATCCAGGTATTGTTCTTGCCCACAATCCCGATAGCATACCTCTGCTTGAATCTTTTCCTGGCGACATAATATTATGCGGCCATACTCATGGCGGACAAATCAATATCCCATGGATGTGGAAGAAATTCACCTTGCTTGAAAATATGAATTTCAAAAATGGACTACATAAGGTAGGAACAAAATGGGTGTATATCAATCGCGGTATCGGCAGCGTTATGCCCTTTCGCTGGTTTGCACGTCCTGAAATTCTTTTACTCAGCTTGGAGTCGGACTCATGACCCTAAAAGACAATGTCAGTGTTATCCTCTTGGCTGGAGGCAAGGGAACGCGTATAAAAAGCACCTCTCCAAAGCAATACCTCCTTTTGAAAAATAAACTTATGGCTCGCCATAGCTTTGAGGTATTTTTATCCACACCTAATATCAAAGAAATCATTGTTGTTTGCGAACCCGCCTACCAGCATTATTTTGCCACCGACAGCCATGTGCCAATCCTCTTTGCGTTGCCAGGAGAACGCCGACAAGATTCTGTTTTCAACGGCCTTGAAAAAGTTTCTGCAGATACGGAATGGGTCTGCATTCATGACTCAGCACGCCCTCTCATCAATTCAGAAATAGTCAATCGCGTCATTGACGCTGCTTGCGAAGTCGGCGCGGCCACTACTGGCATGCCTCTTAAATTCACTGTCAAAGAAAGCAATGCTCAATGCCTAGTCAAAAAAACTCTCGACCGATCTCTTATTTGGGAAATCCAGACTCCCCAAGTCATCAAGATCGATTTATTGAAAAGAGGTTTTAATTGCGCCAACAAGAACAATTTAACTGTCACCGATGACGTCTCTCTTGTGGAGTTGCTTGGCCTTCCTGTAAAGTTAGTAGAGGGCAGCGACTGTAATATCAAAGTCACAACGTCCCAAGACCTCGTCATCGCCGAACATTTTATGGAAAAATTTTCTCCAGATGCAGAACATGCTAAACTATAAGCTGACCATTGCTTACGATGGCACAAACTATGGAGGATGGCAAATTCAGCCTAACGCAACGACGGTACAAGAGTTGCTTCAGAATGCACTACATGTCATTTTAAAAGAGAAAATAAACATCATTGGCGCCGGCAGAACAGATGCTGGAGTACATGCTTTAGAACAGATTGCCAATTTTAAATTTGCTCAGAAACTCGATCTGCATCGTCTTCAAGGATCTCTAAATGGCTTATTACCCATAGATATCCGTGTAAAAAGAATTGATGCGGTGCCCCTCGATTTTCATTCACAGTATAGCGCAATAAGTAAAACCTATCACTATCATCTGCATCTGGATCGCGTACTAAATCCGTTTCATCGCCTTTATCGACTGCATGTCTTAGAACATATCGATCCCGTCCGACTCAAGAAAGGCGCTAAGCTATTTCTTGGCACTCATGACTTTACTTCATTTGCCAACGAAGCCCACACAGGAACAGCTTCTCATGATCCCATACGCACTCTCACAAGACTGGATGTTTGTGAACAAGATGGAGGCCTGCGCTTAGAATTTGAAGGTGATGGCTTCTTATACAAAATGGTCCGCAATATCGTAGGCACTCTCCTAGAGATAGCTGCCGGCAAAAGAACTTGTGAGGAAATTCCAGCAATATTTGCTGCCAAAGACCGAAAAAAAGCGGGCAGAGCCGCAGGCCCCAAAGGTCTTTTTTTGGTTAAGGTTGACTATCCGATGGCATTATCCGGAATCGAATCAAAAGTAGAATAATGCAAGACACCTTTTGCTTCAAAAGAGGCAATTTCGGGATAATTCACTTGGCTTATTAAAATAGGCTTTGCACGCGTACCCATTAATGCCTGTAGCCCACGTGGAGAGTCTTCAAAGCCGATGATGTTATCCTCCGGCAGAGCAAATTTTTCGATGGCTTTAAGGTAACATTCCGGATCTGGCTTAGGATGAACATAATCTGTTCTCGTAATCCAATAGGGAATTGTTTTAAGAATAGGATTTTTTCTTACAACGGTTTCGATCAGTTCAAGAGGAGAATGAGTGACAACGCATCGTTTAATGTTAGCTTCTTGAAGGGCTTTGAGGATTTTTTCTGTGCCTGGCATGAGATGCACAGCACCTTCATTTAATAAATCCAAGACAGCTTGCTTTTTTTTAGCATAGAGCGTTGCCCAGACAGGTTCTTTGGCATAAAGTTCTGGAAATCGCTCATAAATTTGTTCTTTCAAGGCTTCAGCACGATAGTGGGCTGCTTGACAATATCGCTCGAAACTCCAGTCAAGGATAAATCCATAGGCTTGACACATACGCTGATAAGAGAGATAGTGAATTTCTTCCGTATTGACAAGCAATCCATCAAAATCAAAAAGAAAGAGTTGAAATTGGTGAATCCATTGCATAGATTTGTATGGCAATGAGGTTGAATTTGAAATATTCATAGGTTCCTGTCTTTCTATAAATGGAGCTAAATTATATGATATCCCTGGCTTTTTTTGATAAGGAATATATATGAAATCCTTCCTTCGCTTTCTCTCAATCCTCTCTTTAGGAGTATTTACAGCTTGCTCCTCATCCTCTGAAAATCCCGATGCGAAAAATTCCCGCAAAAAAAATCAAAAAGGTGAATACGTTTATCGCCAGCATGATGAACATCTCTTTAACGTTCCTCCACCCGAAAAGAAACATCTCGACCCCTACCCTTGGGAAAAAGAACTCGTTGGCAAATATCCTAAGATAACCAAAGAATTTTTTCGTTGCAAAGGCAGCCAGCTCAACCCTCCTCGCATCGTTTCACAAAACGGCGAAACAGTGCGTTTTTACGACTGCGGCGGAGCTGAAAAACATAGCCTCCCCTTGCGCAATAGTAAAGAATTCATCTACCCCATTTTGATTGATCTCATGAATTATATTCAAACCAGGACAGCAAAGCGCCTGGTCATTACCTGCGGCCATCGCTGTCCCGATCACAATACCTACGCCGACCCCTCAACAGAAGCTCAGCAATCAAAGCATATGATCGGTGCAGAAGTCTCTTTCTATGTTCAAGGATTAGAAGACCGACCCGAACTCCTTGTCAAGTACATCCAAGATTACTATAAAGAAAAACATAAAGGTGATAAGGAGTACGAAGAATTCCAACGCTATTCAAAACGCGATGTCAATGTCGCTACTCCCCCCTGGTACAACAAAGAGGTCTTCGTCAAACTCTTCACAAAGAAAGAAGGGCGCAACTTCGATAACCGCCATCCTTATTCCTACATCAGCATCCAAGTGCGATTTGATGCTGAACTCAATGAAAAAGTCATCTACTCTTGGGAAAAAGCCAACCGCAATTACTTAAGATGGTGACAAGAAAATAGTTTATCTTGCGACTTTTGTCTAAGTTTTCTATACTGCTGCCTACACATATGCCGATGTGGCGGAATTGGTAGACGCGGTAGACTCAAAATCTACTCTTGGCAACAAGGTGCTGGTTCGAGTCCGGTCATCGGCAATTGTCCGGAGATTTTTTCTGAAAAGAAAAAATCTCCTTTTTTTTAGAATACCTTCTTAGATAAGATTTTTTTATGCGCGATAGCTTGGAATTAGATAGGGAAAAAGCGAAAAAATTATCTAATTCTAGAATAGAAGAAGCTAAAGTCCTGCTTCGAGAAAATAGTTTTTCGGGTGCCTACTATTTGGCTGGGTATTCAATAGAACTAGCTTTAAAAGCAGTGATTTGTAAAACATTTAAATCAGAAACAATTCCAGACAAAAATTTTGTAAATAGTCTTCATTCACATAAATTAGTTGACTTGATGAATTTATCAGGCTTAAAAATCCAGTTTGAAAATGATAAAAGGGACAATCCCGAATTAGAAAATTTCTGGACCATTGTCACAAAATGGAATGAAAATAGCCGTTATGAGATAAAAGGTAGGCAAGATGCTTCTAGCATTATTGAAGCAATAATCAATCAACAAAATGGGATTCTCACATGGATAAAACAACATTGGTAGAAAAACAAATCCAAGAGGGGAAACTATTCATATCTGAATTGGATAAGGCTGGACTAGAAATTAAGGCCGCTTTTTGGTTGTATGATGAGAATGACTTATCTTGGAAATTATTGATCGCTTCTTCCTCTGAGAAATTAAATATGAAAAAAAGCATTCTAGAGGCATATGGAACGTTGACTAACATCATGCGCTCCATTCCCGATCTTTCCCTGATTTCGTCGAGCGATATTGTTTTGATTCCACTTGATCATCCTCTCATTAAAAATATCGGACCTCTCATTAAAACAGGTTCTGATATTGTTGATATGAGATTCTCTAACACTCTTCTCAATAAAATTTATGTCGAAGGAATGCATCTTTATAGAATGAATATCTAAGAGCATTCATACCAATCTAATCCTATATTATTTACCTTTTCAATCTAATAAAGATCATGACGACTTTTAATATTCATTGTGACGACCCTTGGTTTTCCTACATCCGGCAAGGCATTAAACCCGTCGAAGGGCGAAAAAAAACGCATTCCTATAAAAGAATTAGGGTGGGTGACAAAATCAATTTCACTAATGGAAAAGAAAGTTTTATTGCAGCTGTTATCGAGATTCGCGAATATGACTCTATCGAGAAGTATTTGGATGATGTAACTCTTGAAAAAGCCTTACCAGGAATCAATTCAATTGAAGAAGCATTAAATATCTATTATCAGTGGAGCTCTGAGGAAAAAATCAGACAGTACGGCTTCTTAGGAATCTTTGTTAAACCTGTCCAGATTTTGAAACAACCCTAAAAAAATGTCAGAATGTCAGGCCTGATACCATTACTGACCCCATTACTCAAGAGGACCATCTGCTTTATATGATGTTTTCCTGAAATATTTAGATAGGAGCGCAATTAAAACACGCCATAAAACAGTATCTATAAGGATGCGGCAATTGAAACTTGGTCAAAAATTAACACATTTTGTTGAGGTATTATGAGAAAAAAATCGATGTTTATTTTTTTACTGCTCTTTATTTACTGTCTTCAGTTGGAGGCTACTCAAGTCGTTTTAATCACTGGAGCTAATAGAGGTATTGGCTACAGCGTTGCCAATCGTCTTGCTAGTAAAGGCTACATAGTTTATGCGGGAGCGCGTAAAACATCATCTTCAAATCAATTACTACAAGCATGTGAACAGTTTCCTGGTCATATGCACATCATAGAAATTGATGTAACTGATCAAAAGCAAGTGGACGATGCTGTTAATACTATTATCACGAAAGAAGGCCGCATTGATGTTTTGGTGAATAATGCGGGAGTAGAAATGTTAGGATCTATCGAAAATCACACAATTGAGGAAGCTCAAAAACTTTTCGATGTTAATTTTTTTGGGCCAATGAGACTTTCTCAAGCTGTTTTGCCATTCATGAGGGCCAAAAATGGTGGCCGAATAATACAAATAAGTTCCAGAAGTGGTTTTAGGCCATTACCTTCAATCAGTGTTTATGCTGCAACAAAATATGCTCTTGAAGGGATTTCGGAAACGATGGCTGCCACATTAAAACCATGGAATATCAAAGTATCATTGATTGAACCGGGTCCTGTATCTACAGAAATGGACTTTTTAGCATCTTATGGTTCCAAATTGTCCCCTGAAAACGATCCTTTTAAAGCATTGTTTCATAAAGTTGGTTTGCTTGATCCTGTTAGTCCTATAGCTCAAACTGCTGATGAGATTGCAGTTTTTGTTCAGAAAGCTATTGAAGACAATGAGCCACTATTCCGTTACCAAACTACTGATGCAATTAAACAACAAGCCCAAAAAAGGTTTGTTGACATCTCTGGAATTTCTTATGTTGAAGAATGGGATAAAGTCCTCTATCCGTAGAATTTTTATTAATTTCATTTTCTCCCTTAAAAATTCCCCGTCGTTGAAGTTCTATTTCTATGAAGGAGGTAAAATGGGGCAGAAATTGATAGTTATAATGATTACGAAACACTTTTAATCTTGCTGCTGTTCTTTTCCCACTGGTTTGTGAGATAAGGTTTCACTTTGATAAAGGGCTCTAACTCACAAAGTTGCTTCATTCCCTCGAGAAATTGGTTCGAAAACGCTCCGGTACTGGGCATTCCACAGCACTTTCCTAACGGAAAGCGCTTTTTTTCTAAACAGACATTTTCAAGGGTGCTCGAGACAAGGGATTTGATCTTTATAATCCAAACAAAACTTACCATAAATCTTTACATCTTTTTGCCGAATTTGTATCACCCAAATCACTTTTAATGGATTGTTGCTAGGAAAGCGAATAAAATCATTCTCATCCAAATCAACTGCTTTGAAATACATGTTTTCAATTTGAGCTGAGGAGTCCTTTTGAAGTAGAGGTTTATCGAGCAATGTCGAGAAAAATGCTCCAATGAATTCAACCCAAACTTCTTTTTTTGAAAATACTTTGATTTGTGGAATTTGCGTCTGAAATGACAAAATTTCACCCTGTAAATCGCGTATTGAAAATAATTCGGCAATCAAATGATTTGTACTCTGCTGTGATTCCGGAATATCAAATTGTTCTTCAATCTTCTTCAAAATTAATGAGATTCTCTTCCGATCCAAATTGGCGTGAACTGATAGATCACCGTATAGATTTATCATAGGGTAATTTAATTTTGCATTTATCTCGGATAATTCTCTTAAATGTATTATCAATCGCGAACAATCATTGGCGCTCAAAAAAGGCTATGAAAGAATAGCTTGTATATTTTCAATTTGTTTATTTGGTTTTATTTTTAACGGCATTCCCCCTCGATTAAATCATTATTTTTTTCGAAAACTCATAACTGATCAGCTGTAACGGTTCGGTTTTTTTAAATGCTTGTTCTTCATGAGAAATTTTTAAAAGCTTCTTTCCTCCATCTGTATGAGCTATTTTTGCAACAAATTCTAAAATTTCTTTTTCTGAATCTGAAAAAACACTTAAATCAGGTTTTTCAATGCTTTTTAAAATGTGGTGGCCACCAGAAATCAAAACACCCTTTGAGAGAAATAGCTGATAGATATTCTGAAACTGATCTGGGCATGGGCCATATTCTAAATGAACATACCTAGCTCCAGTTATGCTCATTCCATGTTGTTGAAAATGTTTAAAATCCGCATAAAACAAGGCTTTATTCAAAAACAAAGGGATCTTCGTGAATCCTATCAAATAGCGCACAGCTTGTTTAAACAGCTCTAAGCAAAACGGCCTATTGCCGCTGTATATGTCAGAAGATTGGCTTTTCCAATGAACTTCAAGGGCATTGAGTTCTGCGTAAGCCTCATCGCATTTCAAACGAATATGATCATCCTGTACGACGTCTTGTACAAAATATGTCTCCCAGCGCTTTATACTTGCCTCTCCAACTTTTAAATAGTTGGCAAAAGCAGCTTGAGACATTCCAAGCGAAGCGCGATATTTGATAATCGCTTCAGATGTCAGAAGATGGTGTTGCTTGCGATATTTATCCGCAGCGCTCCTTCTAAGCACATTCATTTGCTCGCCATCCATTAAAGGGGTCTGACATTTTGTGCAAACAAACGAGGGTACGACTACCTCAACTTCCTCTCCTTTTATCTCAGGATTAAAGCGGATGTTTTTTGACTCAAACTTTTCACAATCACAATTTAGGCACTTCATTTAATCTTCTCCTTTTTGTTCTGTCGAACGGCTGTGGTGTAGTGAGACGTAATAATATCGCTCATCCTTCAAAACAAATTTGATATACATTTGCTTAGCACATCTAGGACTCCACCAGCTAAAGGCTAGTAATTCAAGCCCAGCTATTGCTTTCTCATAGGACTTTTGTGGAGGTCTTGATCCCTTGTAATCCTTTGGAGAAATTTCCTCCAGCAGCTCCCTAATCAACTGCCAAACATCATTTGTGTCCCCGATGTCGAGATCATTTAACTCACCGACAACCTTAGAAGGGGTAGCAAACACCCCGTATCGGTTTTTTAAAAACTCTTTTGCTTCATCTAATCGCTTGGTCAGCTCTCGATCCGAAGGGCGCTTATCGTGCATTTCATATCTCTTCGTATATTATCATAGCATCATATGATACCATTATGCAAGAAAAAAAGTCAATACTACAGGTGCTGTTTCTACTAATGAGTAGTATTTAATCTCTTAGAATTAAAGGTTTATGGCAATTGAGCGGAAATTCATTGCTGCAAACCGCTGCCTAGAGCCCAATGTCTTCAAATTTAAAAAAAACACTTACACGACTTTTCTCGCATTCAGTCGCCCTACACGGGCTATACCCTTCGACGCTCTGTCCCACCGTTCCATCGCGCTAAGGCGCTTAAGTTACGGTGGGCTGTAATCGGGTCGTCCTGCGCATTCGCTCCGGACTTAGAACAAAAAAACGTTAATTATGCCCTAGAGCCCGCCTAGGGCGATTGATTACAGCCCACCGTGACTGAAGCGCCTTAGCGCGATGGAACGGTGGGTGAATGCCACAAAAAAATAGAGCTCGGTAGAGCGACTGAATGCTAGCCAAACGGTGTAAAAACTTTTTAATTTGACGACATTGCCCTACAGACCTCTTCAATTGAAGAAGCATTGAGTATCTACTATCAATTGACGTTAGTTCCGTAATAAGCATTTAGATAGGTGTTCCCAAGATCGTAGTCTGTATCATTGGTGTAACAATAAGGAGATACGAACGGAGCTACAGAATCGTAAAAAGTTCTTAAGCTAAGCAATGCTGCAGGTCCTTGTTCCTGTTGATCCCAACTAGCTCTAAGATGCCACCATTCAACTGCAGCCCTTGGGAAAAAAGCCGTATTGCCCTGGGCGTATTGTCCTCCAAGGGCCACAAATTGAAAGCCTACTTGAAAATTAGCCTGTTGAGCCTGAAGTGTCTGTAAATAATCGATAGCTAAATCAATAGCCGTATTAGGTACTGGAGTGAATGCCATCAAAGATTTTATTTTTAAAAAAGGGGTAGTAGGCGAGTCTTCCCACAATGGAGCCAAGCTAAGATAACGGCCAGTGTTAATAGTGACTCTGGGATTAAATCGTGCTTTTCATATCCTCCTAGAACCCATCAAGGGGCTATAGTGTTTATCATTCCAAAGAAAGGTCTTACGATTATAAACAGCTGTGTCATGGCCTCCACATGGATTGGGTGTGCGTGGCTTTTCATCTCAAATCGTTGAGACTACACGGTTGAATTCACCGAACGCCAATAAACATGACCATCAGGACGAACAAGCACGGCTCCTCCGCGTTCAATCCCATAGAGTTCATGAAAATCATTATTGATGTCATTGTAGTTTCCATTCTTTCCAATGGATACGCATCGAAAAGAAAGAGCTGGATTCATGCTCAACGGAAGTTCTTGGCTATTTGCACGCGCATGTACCAGAACTCAATATCAAGGATTTCGATCTTTAAATCAGGAATCTCAAATGTCTCGCGGATAATTTGAAGGCAATATTCTGTGTGAAAATCGGTATCACCTTTCTCCATTTCAGGGCTAAGCTTAATGCCCATCAACCATTCGTCCTTACAGTTTACAGACTGAATAAAACGACCAAACGAGGCTTCTCCGAGCATAAAATAAGCAAGACTTGGGCGGTATGGAGCGATCGGATAGGGATCGGCTTTAAAGTAGATACTCACAAACTTACCCAAGTCCTCTCTTCCAAGGACAGGGATTTCCAAAAGCTTCCGTATAGGGCTCCTGGCTCCATCGGCAGCTAACAAATACTTAGCACGAATCTGAAATGTTTCGCCTGTTTTCTTTTGAAGCGTGGCTATAAGGGAATCTTTTTCTTCAACGAAGTCAATGAACTCTGTTTCGTATTGGATGCTAACGTGATCTTCTTGAATGGAATTCCTTAACAGATCCTCAAGACGAGCCTGAGAAAGGGCTGCTGGCTCACAAGGACTACAGCGAGTCGCCAATTCATTATCGAAAGAGATCTTTGCTAGTTCTTCCCCACAAAAACTCTCAAGCCACATGATGCGTCGTGCTTCTCTAGGAAAATCCCATTTTCGTATCGCTGCTTCTATTCCGAGAGCACGAAATATTTCTACACTTCGCACATTAAGATTTCGTGCTTTCGGATGGCGATTCATTGTGCTGCGTCTATCAACAAGAATTGCGTTTATGCCCATTCGTTGAAACAGTAATCCCGCTAACTTTATTAGATCTGAATGATCTGGTAATGGCTTTTATTGAGAATTACGAAAATATGCGTATGAGCAGCAGGACACTTATCCCCCTCGCAAAAATTTACTGGCCGCTTGATAACAATTGAGGATTCTTACGATATGGACCATCGCTGTTATTACATTCTGGCTTTATTTCTTTCCAAAAAATTTTGCTCTTTCTTTAGATCCATAAATCGAGATATCAGCACATGTATATTTGTAAATGGATCTTCTTTTGGGTCATTACATTTTTGTGAAGCGAGCTTAGAAGCGTTTTTGCAAGCAGTATCTACAAGACCATGTGTAGAGTTAAAAATCTGAACACCATCTTTGTCATAACTAGAAAAACCTGGCAATTTCTTCAACGCTTTCAGCATTTGTTGAGGACTGCCAAAGCCCGTTTCTCGTAATTGAAAATGAAGATAAGGCCATAGCTCGAAACAAGGATTGCATACAATTGGAATAAAATTTTTGTGTTTGCAGAGTTCAATCCCGCTTAAAAAAGCAGGAAGATCATTGTCTCGGTCGAATACACAATAAATTTTATCATATTTCATTTCCTTTGATTTTGCTTTAGCTGTATTCACAATGCTTTTTGGATCGGTTCCCTCTCCTTTAATGATGTGAACGTGGATGCGCCAACTTCTTGCCAGCTCGCAAAGGTAATCTACTTCAGATTCTCCTTCGCATACAACTAAATCAAGGGGAGAATATAACGGATTTGCCTTTCTATAGGAACGTATGGAAATTCTTTTAGTCATGAGAAACGAAATTTCCCTATGAATGGAAGAGCTCCATAGCGACCTTGTAGATAACCTTTGCCAATGGCTTCACCCTTGCGCGGTTTAAAATCTAAAAGGGAATAGAGGCGAGATCCTTGTTGTTCATCTTTCTGTATAAACCAAACTTGATCCCTTCTAAATAAATCACTGTCTAGCAAAGAGGTGTCATGAGTGGTGAAAATCAGCTGAGCATTCTTCTGGTTAGTTTTTGGGCTATGAAAAAGCTCTATTAAGTATCGGACGATATTAGGATGGAGGTGAAGGTCAAGCTCATCAACGAAAAGCACTAAACCTTCACGCAGTGCCTTCAACCATCCCCCAGCTTGCGAAAAAAGCCTTTGTGTTCCATCAGATTCATCTAAGAATAAGTCGAAAAACACCTTTTGGTCAGAATCAAGCATTTTGTGCTGTGTTCTAACAGCTACCTTTTTTATTGGAGGTGCTTCTTCCTCAATTAAGTGAAAGTTTTCGATCCCAATATCTGCACACTCCATGAATTTGTGAATCCATGGTGCTGTTTTGGGATCTTTTAAAAATTGAAAGGTAAGATCAGGATTAAAATAAATTTCTTGTGCAGGCCCATTTTTAAGCAAAATGACAAGTTGATCTCTAAACCAAAGAAAGATAGGTTTTAGCTGCTCGCTGTTGAATTGAACGGCTGTGGAAAGATAGAGAGCGTTGGCCCGGGTCATTTGTTCCCAAACTTTGTGTTCACCCTTAAAGCTTGGCCCTTGATACCATTCATAAGTTTTTGAAGAGAGATTCCATTTTCTGGTAAACCACGTTTGACGATAGTTTTTAGGATATGCGTAAAGCTCCTCACTGATGATCTGATCTTCGGTGAGAGCCACATGATAAGTGAAACGAACATCATTACAAATGAAGTCGATAGAAAACTCACTCGGTTCATTTTGAGATTTTGCACTAAGTCGAAATGGCTGCAGGGGGATTTTTTGCTTTTCTTGATATGCCGTTGAAGATGCGAGAACAAACTGTTGTAAGAAAAAAATCGCTCGGATCAAATTGCTTTTTCCGCCAGCATTAGGGCCATAAATCACAGCAGAGCGGACAAGACGCTGACTTTGAGAAAATTCAAATGTATTTGAATCGCGCAGCTCTGACCCTTTCCCTGCCAATAGATTCAAGACCTCTTCTTTCTCGAAAGATCGAAAGTTTTTGACTGAAAATTGCAATAACAAGGGTTTTTCTCCTGCGTATTTCTTGTGTTTTATTCATTTTTGCACATTTTCTGCAAAATGTCTATAAAATTTATGTAAAATATGCTAGATTTTGGGCTTCACTACGTTTCTCATCCTCTTGAAAAACAAATGTATTTTGAATTAGACTGCTTTCTTTAGGATAAACCAGTCAGGTCTCAGATCTCAAAATTGAAACCTTTTTTGTTTTAATTTTTTTTTACAAGAGCAGCTAT
>JABDEI010000020.1 GCA_013287145.1 Chlamydiota bacterium | reverse complement strand
TTTGCCGCCATCATGGGGAAAACCCAACAAAGAGGACAAATCATTAATGGTGTTATTATCGTTGTAAAAAGTGTTATCAGAAGAGCTTCGACGGTATTTTTAAAGCCATGCTTTGCATGTTTGAAACTATATTGCCCTCTTGCTAAAGCTTGAGAATTGTTGCGATTTACTCGATACTGCAGATGAAAAAATGTAGCTACAACAGTGCCGCTAATTCCTTGTGCTATGCCAGCCAGTACAAGAGCTGAACCTGTAAAATAAGTAACTATTGGAATATAGTTACATCTAAATGATCTACCTTCAAAATTATTAAGGCCTGATTCGACTTTATTTAAAAAATTTTCGTAAGCAGGCATTACAATTCCTATTTTTTTGATTAAATATTAAATAAATTAATGATTTAAATCAATTGTGAAAATAGAAGTTAGTGATAATTTTATTAAAAATAGTTTGCTTTATAGAGTTATCTTTTCATGGTAGATTTGCAATAATTTTTCTTCTAAAGAATGGGTGATCTCTTTTTGATGCTCCGGGTAATTTTTGCCAAACCATTGCTTCACTTTTTTGGCCATTTTGATCATTTTTTCGCGATGAAAACGCGAGTCGGAAATTCTGGAATCCAAAGTCATTTTACCCACGTCAAAGTGGATGGGCTCATCTTCAATAAATCCATTGTTGCGCAAAATGCCCATGCCAAGATCATGTAGCCCGTGATTGTAATGGAAAAGATAAAGATCAAATACCTGATTGATACGATACTTGGCTTGGCCAATATCTTGGTTGCGCATCAATTCATTTAATAAATCGGTGAGCTCGCGCACCTTCTTTTGCAGCACAAAGCGCGTATTGTCTAAATCGACTAGATGCTCCTTGCCCTGCTTATCTGTTACAATTGCGATTGGATGCTGTTGAATCGTGGGATTGAGATGGACATAAAGCAGTCCAGTGCCGATGGGATCGTGATCAAAGGCGATTTTATATCCATTTAACACGGTATCTAAGGAGACTTTTTGCATCTTGCGTTGGCGATAGGGCTCAAAAGGGAATATTGCTGGAAGAATGCGTACCGCCCAATGAGGAGTATGATAGCGGTACTTAAAGAATTTTAGGACGTATTGTCCATCTTGGCTTAAAAAAGAAAAAGCCCTAGCTCCTTTGCCTAAGTATGTGAAGCGCTGTGTAAGAATTTGGTTGATTTGATCTTTTTGTTCTTTGCTTAGATGTGTCTCCCATTCCGCATGGTATGGAAACTCAAATTGAATTTTTTCAGTAGAAAATCCATCGGTAGATCGATAGGCCTGCTTGTAATACAATGTTCCCAATCCAAGCAGTGCAAGAAGGAAAAACAACCCATAAAACTTTACTTTGCAAAACATGACCTAGATCCGATTTGAGTTTTTCTGACTCGATTTGCCGCTGAAACAAAACGCTGGATATTTGAGGAGTGGCTGGCACGACTTCGCACAAGCAAAGGGGGAGCTAGAAGCAAAGCCGCGATTTCTCGATTTTCCAATTGATTGTTTTGATAAAGCCACAAGGCCATGAGCGATGGCCCCCTATCGACACATTGCCGACAAGTAATATTCATGGAAGCCGGATGCCATTTTTCTACAAGACGGTCTAAAATAGCTAAATAAGTTAATTCAATAAAGTCTTGTCTTTCGGCCCGATCAAGCACTAGCTGATCGTGAAAAGTCTCACGATGAATGTCACCGATGATTTTTTTGAGTTCTTTATTCCAGGAGTTGGCATCCAAATGCTTGGACCAAAAATAGTTGCCTTGCAACGATGTACTCATGTTTTGAAAAAAAATCTCTTTAAAAGATAGACTTTCCAATAGGTCTGGAAACTCTTTTTCTTCTTGCCAGTAGAAAGAGGAATTTTTATCCAATGTGATCACAAATAGATTGGGAATTTGCTCTTCTAGTTTCTCAATGGCTTGTGTCATTGGCCCTTCAACACCTTTGCGCTTCATCAAATTCACATACAAGTGGCTTGGCTGCAAATGAAGAAATAACACAAATTCAGGGTAAGCTATTGGTAAAGACAGCCACCAAAATGTCTGTGATAGATATCTGAGAGGTTGTCCTAAACGAATGAGCACAGTATTTTTTACGGGTTCAGCGATATTAGAAGGCAAATTTCCATGAAGAAATTGATCTTCATAGGCTGATTCATGCTCAATCCCATTAAATTGAGGATGGTTCCTCAAAGTTTTTTGCATCTCCTGAACATATTCAAAAAGATCTTTTTTAAAAGGTGTCGTATAATCGAAAAGAAAGTTCTCCATTCCCGATTTCAGATTCGCTCCTAAAAACACCCAACGGATGATGTCTTCAAAAAAACGTCGAGACTCCTTTTCTTCTATGAGAATATCTTGTGGATAAGAAGATTCTGCCAGCGATCGAAGTTGATGCACGAAGGCTTCATGGTGTTGTCGCTGTTTTTGAGCTGTGCCAAGAGGCTTCTCTATCTCTTCTATAAGGGTTTGAATGGCCAAATTGAAGGACGTAGGCGATGCTTTTCTGACTTGTTCATAAAAAGGATGCTGATGGACAAATGCTCGAAGTTGCTTTCGATAATCGGCATAGAGTTCAGAGGAAAAAACATGTTTGCCTTCTTCGACGGCATGTCTGGGATAGAGAAAAAAAATGCTCGAAGCAGTGAGAATCAACGAGGCCAAAACAAGATAAAAAATTGTCTTTTTGAAGGTGTTCATGACGTTGTAATCGGCAAAGTGAATTGTTTTCCAAAAAGTTGTGACAACTTCTTTTCTATACTTTGATTTAGTGCCTGAGAATATTGAGGATATTTACGATCTATCCACGACTGAACTTTCAGTGCTATTTTTGTTAAATCTTTTTGATAATACTCAGGTTGTTTCATATGTTCGTCTTGAATGAATTTACCGGCATCGAGATGAAAAAGCCTATCTTCAACTACACCGATGTTATGCATGACCCCATGATCTTGGTCATAGATGCCTTTACGGTATTCGGAGAGGTAAAGATCAAACAATTGATCTAATCGCTGCTTAGCTCTTTCAAGGTCTCGTTGATCCAATAGCGTGGCAAGAGCTGCACTTAATACTTCTCCTTTTTCCTGTATGATGTATGAGACATTCTTTAGATTGACTACTCTTTTGAAGTGCCTCTTGTCTACTAAAGTGACCTTTCTAGAGATATCTGAAGGATTTAATTGAATGAATATTAAGCCGCTTTCTTGGCGATGTAAGTCATACGCAAGTTTATAACCCGTAAAAGCAGTAACTAATTTTTGTTCACGCTTAGCAATGTGTTTGTTGCGATAAGAATGCCACAAGGCAATATCCGGCAGCATTTTTACAAAAAAAGAGGGGCGAAAGCGTCTAAATTTAAAAAACTTCAACACATAACGTTGATCGGCGCTTAAAAAAACATAGGATTGTCCGCCTTCGCCAGAATAGAAAAATGTCTGATTCAAGATCTCATTTAATCTTGCCTTTTGCACTTCGGCCAAAGCGGGGATTTCCCACTTTGCTTCATAGGGCAGGTCAGATGTCAGATTGCTTATTTTAAGATCATCGCCAGGAAAAAAATAGACTCCCATCGCAATAAATGCTGAGATGAGTCCAAAAACAATCCAGCGTACCTGTGATCTGCTCAGGTTTTGCTGCCCCATAAACTACCCAATTAAAAATTTCCCTTACTCGTTTCGCTTTCTTTGTCTTTTTTTGCAACACAAAAAAATTACAAAATAGCAAAAATAATTAGATGAAATTCTAAGTATTAACGATAGAAAGTGGAGTTATAAGGCCCTGTCAAAGCTTTTTCTGGCTATGAGAGGATATCGACAAGCTGATGGTTGGGATTTTGCTTGATAGCGTATTGCTTTTCCCACTGTTCGCTGAAAAGAACCATAGGGCGCTCATGCTTGTCTTGAACAATCATGGCGTGGCTAGTTTTTTGAAACGTGGCTTGATCGCCAATCAACCAGGCGCTGCAACGGTACGGTAACGGCGTTAAAAGCGTTCCAACCCCATATTCGTCTTTTAACCGATATTGCATCACTTCAAACTGAAGCTGGCCTACGGCGGCAAAGATGATGTCTCCGCTTAAGTCATAGGGTTTCAGCAGCTGAATTGCTCCTTCTTCGGCAAGCTGGGCCACGCCTTTATCAAAAGCCTTGCGCTTGCCCACATCTTTGGGTTGCACTTTTGCAAAGATCTCCGGTTGAAACTGAGGCATGGGTTTGAAATTACCATCACCTGTCAATGAGATTGTGTCTCCTACAGCAAAGACCCCCGGATTGATGACTCCGACGATATCGCCTGCATAAGCAAGATCTAAAGTAGAACGCTCGCCCGCCACCATGCCATGAGGACGCGAAAGACGCACCTCGCGCTTGAGACGATGATGCTTTACGACGAGGTCGCGCTCAAACCTTCCAGAACAAATTCTTAAAAAAGCCATGCTATCGCGATGGCGTTTGTCCATGTTAGCTTGAATCTTGAAGACATAGGCGCTAAAAGGATGCTTAACCGGATCTAAGAAGGCTTCTTGTTTGTCCTGGCGGATAACTGCACGCGCTTGCGGCGGCGGTGCTAAATGGACAAAAGCATCAAAGAAGGGTTCTACGCCAAAATTGGTCAAGGCAGAAGCAAAGAACACAGGTGTGATTTCACCAGCCAAAAAGGTTTCTTCGCTAAAGGAGTTGCCGGCCAATTCCAGCAATTCAAGATCTTGAATGAGCTGTTGATAATTATCTTTGCCGACGGCGGCTTTTACCTCATCGCTTTCTAATGGATAACGCGTCACTTCCGCTCTTTGGGCACCTCCTACAGAGACTTTTGAAAAGAGAAGACATTCATTGTTATTCATCCGGTCAACTACACCACAAAATTCTTTACCTGTCCCAATGGGCCAGTTAAATGCTGTTGAGTGAATTCCTAGGACCGCTTCGACTTCATTCATCAAGTCCAGAGGCTCTCTTCCAGGCATATCCATTTTATTGATGAAAGTCAAAACAGGAATTTTGCGCAGATTGCAAACTTCAAAAAGTTTGCGGGTTTGCTTTTCTACACCCTTGGCAGCATCGATCACCATGATGGCGCAGTCGGCCGCTGTCAAGGTCCGGTAGGTATCTTCAGAAAAGTCTTCGTGGCCGGGAGTATCTAATACATTGATCACAGCCCCTTTATAAGGAAACTGCATAGCAGAGGCTGTGATGGAGATGCCCCTTTCCTGTTCCATGGCCATCCAGTCTGAGGCGGCGGCTTTGCGTCCTTTGCGTCCACGCACCATGCCTGCAGTATGAATCATGCCGGAGTAAAGCAGCAATTTTTCCGTCAGCGTTGTTTTGCCGGCATCAGGGTGGCTGATGATAGCAAAGGTGCGTCTTTTGGCAATTGCTTCTTGCAATTCCGAGTCAGGTGATGAATTTTTGCTTTCCAAAGGATTTAAGTCCGTGCAATGTATTGTTTTAATAATGAATGTATTATATTTTATTCCCTGAGTTTTTTGCCACTTCTTTTGCAAGAGATGCTGAGAAGGGAAAATGAATGTTCAACACATTAATTTATCCAAACAATAACGAATCAGACAATATAGCTTTTGCAAGCAGCTCTTGAGAGAAAAGAGTGATTTGGTTTAAGATGGACCTCACTTTTTCCTAGCCTAAATAGCTCAGTTGGTAGAGCAGCGCATTCGTAATGCGAAGGTCGTCAGTTCGATTCTGGCTTTAGGCAATCCTTTCCTATAGCTGTGAGCGGGATTAAGTTTGAATAAATACTTTAATCAAGCTAAATTTATCGCTCGCGGTGCAATGACGGTGCAGTAAAAATAAATTTTACCAACACGGCCAGCCGCTTAAACCAAAACATCATCAGAGGTTTAAGATGGCGTCTATCTATCAACGTACGAATAAGGACGGCTCCAAAGTATGGCGGGCTGTCATCAGAATAAAAAATTATCCCACTGTTTCGGATCATTTTGATCGAAAAAAGGCAGCTGAGGACTGGGCAAAAGAAACCGAAACAGAAATCCAGAAGGGCAAATACAATTTCACTAAAAATAACGAGAAAACGTTATCAGAATTGATAGATCTTTACATTCAAGATGCTGTCATTGGTCATCATAAGGCAGCAAAAGACACCCTTCATCAATTGAATTATTTCAAAGGTAGACTCGGTGCATATGGATTGGTTTACATCACTCCTGAATTGCTCCTAAAAGAACGTAAGAAATTGCAGGAAACCCCTACTAACAAAAACACGATTGACTCGCATAACAGCAATGAAATATTTGGAAGAATTAGTGCGAATCGGGCTGCTTTCCAAGCACAAAAAATGGAAAGAAAATTATTATATGAATGACGCCTTATTTGATCTTTTACTCAATGTGGGCTCAAAACCGGAGACCCCTCATGGTTAAAAATCGGCAAAACAGGAGTATATCAAATCCATCATGCCTAAGAAATCGAGATTTTCTATACATGATAAGCCCATCATGTATACGAAATGTCAATTTTCTATACATGACACGTTCATCATGCATACGATTTCATGATTTTCTATGCATGATCTATGCGTTATGCCGAAAAAATGTCTATTCTTTGCTCACCTTACTCAACAAACTAATACTCATAATGTTAGGAAAATCATGGTAATAATTGCAGAGGATCTAACGAGAGAAATGGATAGTGTCGAAGTTAAAAGTGTCGAGACACCTACTGGTTATAAGTTGACGGAGTTAGGACTAATTCCAGAAGATTGGAGACTCAAGAGATTATGGGAAATTACTACTGAAATCGGAGATGGTATCCATGCAACACCACGATATGTAGATTCATCCGATTATTATTTTGTAAATGGAAACAATTTAAATAATGGCAAAATTGTAATCACAAATAACACTAAATTCGTTGGTGAGGGTGAATTTAATTTGCTTAAGAAAAATCTCAATAATCATACAATTTTGATGTCAATTAATGGAACCATTGGTGAATTAGCATATTTTAATAATGAGAATGTCATTCTTGGAAAAAGTGTAGCGTACGTCAATTTAAAAAAACATGTTGAAAAAATATTCATCTATTACTTTTTCCAAACTCCTTCTGTAAAAAAATATTATATCAATGAACTAACTGGAACAACAATAAAAAATCTCTCCCTAAAATCCATAAGAGAAACTCCCATTACCTATCCCTCTCTTAAAGAACAACAAGCTATCGCAGCAGCCCTTAGCGACATTGACGCCCTAATCACTAGTTTTGATCAACTTATTACCAAGAAGCAAGCCATCAAGCAGGCTGCAATACAGCAGCTACTTACTGGCAAGCAACGCCTTCCTGGATTTAATGACGAGTGGAAGTCGAAGCGTATAGGAGAGATATTTCAGTTTTTGAGCACCGCGAATAATCCAAGAAGTGACCTTTCCGAACATGGTGACATTAGATATTTACACTATGGAGATATTCATGGAGGCACATCACCCTTTTTAGATTGTTCCAAGAAAACAATGCCCTACATTGAACTGCAAAAGATAAAAAATTTCCACTTTCTAGAAGAGGGAGATCTTGTAATAGCAGATGCGTCTGAAGATTATGAAGGGATCGGGAAAAGCGTTGAAATTTTAAATATCAACAATAAAAAAATAGTAGCAGGTTTACACACTTTTCTGCTGCGTGGGAATAAAAGTATCGTTGCAGATGGGTTTAAAGGATATATTCAATCTATACCATCTCTTCGCACGGACATAGTTAGGCTTGCTACCGGTATCTCAGTCTATGGAATTTCAAAAAACAATCTTAGGGGCGTTGAAGTTAAGTTACCGCCAATACAAGAACAAAAAGCTATCGCCAATGTTCTCTCAGATATGAACTCTGAAATTACCGCACTTGAACTACAACTCGATAAGGCCCGAAATCTAAAGCAAGGAATGATGCAGGAGTTGCTTACAGGAAGGATTCGGTTAACATGAAGAATGTTGGACACCATGAGGAAATCACTCAACAACGAGTGATCAAACTATTCTGCAATGAGCTGGGGTATCTTTATCTTGGAAATTGGATTGATCAAGCAGGGAACCGAAATATAGAGGAGGACCTGCTTCTAAAATATCTGCAAAAGCAGGGATACGAAGATGTTTTGATAAAGCGCGCGATCCACATTATAGACAAAGCAGCCGATGATAAAAGTAAGAGCTCTTATGATAGAAACAAAGATGTATATGCGTTACTGCGTTACGGTGTAAATGTGCGTCCAGAAGTCGGTGAAAATACACAAACGATTAATCTAATTGACTGGAAGAATCCTGAAAACAATGATTTTGCAATAGCCGAAGAAGTCACCATCAAAGGATTTGATTCAAAATCACATACAAAACGCCCTGACGTTGTCATATACGTCAATGGTATTGCCTTAGGGGTTATTGAGCTAAAACGTTCTACCGTATCAGTTTCGGAAGGAATTCGTCAAAATTTAGACAACCAGAAATCAATCTTCATTCAGCATTTTTTCTCTACGATTCAGTTGGTCATGGCGGGTAATGATACAGAGGGGCTTCGATATGGGACTATTGAAACCCCGGAAAAGTATTATCTGACATGGAAAGAAGAAAGTGCCATCTCGCACCCGCTTGATCGTCATATCTCTCAAGTATGCAACAAAGAGAGATTTTTAGAGCTTATTCATGACTACATTGTTTTTGATGCCGGCATAAAAAAACTGTGTCGTCCCAATCAATATTTTGGAGTCCGTGCAGCTCAGGAATATTTAAAGAGACGTGAAGGCGGCATCATCTGGCATACACAGGGTTCTGGAAAGAGTTTGACGATGGTTTGGCTAGCCAAATGGATTCGTGAAAATATAACAGATGCTAGGGTTCTCATTATCACCGACCGAAAAGAATTAGATGAGCAAATCGAAAGAACCTTCATAGGGGTCAATGAAAAGATCTATCGAACTAAGAGTGGTGCTGATTTGCTTTCAACTTTAAATGATACAACTCCTTGGCTCATTTGCTCACTTATTCATAAATTCGGCGGTAAGGACGAAGAGGAAACCGGAACCGACATTAAGAAATTCATCGAAGAAATGAAGAAGGCTCTGCCATCAAACTTTCTAGCGAAAGGCAATCTCTTTGTGTTTGTTGATGAATGTCACCGCACCCAATCAGGTGACTTGCATAAGGCCATGAAAGCGTTTTTACCAAATGCCCTCTTTCTTGGTTTTACCGGAACGCCTTTACTCAAGGCTGATAAGCAAAGAAGTATCGAAATTTTCGGACCTTACATTCATACCTACAAATTTAACGAAGCTGTAGAAGATGGTGTTGTTCTAGATTTGCGTTATGAGGCACGAGACATCGATCAAAAGATTACTTCGCAAGAGAAAATTGATCTCTGGTTTACATCGAAAACAAAAAATCTAACGGATCTTGCCAAGGCACAGCTTAAGAAACGGTGGGGGACTCTCCGCAAGGTACTTTCTAGTCAGTCCAGGCTTGAAAAGATCGTTGCCGATATACTTCTGGATATGGAAACACGGGATCGCTTAATGAGCGGACGCGGCAATGCCATGCTCGTTTGTGATAGCATTTTTTCAGCCTGTAAGTTTTATGAACTCTTTGACAAAACTGATTTGGCCGGCAAGTGTGCTATTGTCACTTCTTATAAACCCTCTCCAGCAGACATTAAGGGTGAAGAATCGGGTGAAGGGATGACCGAAAAGTTGCGTCAGTATGAGATCTATAACAAGATGCTGGCGGGTCAAGATCCCGATGCTTTTGAAAAAGCAGTAAAGAAAAAGTTTGTTGACGAACCAGGTCAAATGAAACTCTTAATCGTTGTAGATAAGCTTTTGACAGGCTTTGATGCTCCCTCGGCAACATATCTCTATATCGATAAGCAAATGCATGACCATGGCCTTTTTCAAGCTATTTGTCGTGTCAACCGCTTGGATGGAGATGATAAGGAGTATGGCTACATCATCGACTACAAAGACCTCTTCAAACACTTAGAAAAATCTGTGACTGACTATACCGCTGAGGCATTAGCAGGTTATGACAAAGCGGATGTAGCGGGATTACTACAGGATAGGTTAAGTACAGCTAAAGAACACCTAAAGCAGGCTAGAGAGTCTATTAAAAGCCTTTGTGAGCCAGTAGAGCCGCCAAAAGATACTACTGCTTATTTGCATTACTTTTGCGCAAAGGAATCGGGAAATTCCGTACAGCTTAAGGAAAACGAACCGAAGCGCCTTGCTCTATACAAACTGACCGCTGCTTTCATTCGGGCCTTTGCAAATATGGCAAACGAATTAGAGGAAGCCAGCTATAGCTTAGTAGAAATTAATTTACTCAAGAGTGAAGTCGATCACTATGAAAAAGTTCGCACAGAAGTAAAACTGGCTAGCGGCGATTATATTGATCTTAAGATGTATGAGCCTGCTATGCGCCATCTCATCGACACTTACATTCGGGCAGAAGAGAGTGAAAAAATCTCCGCTTTCGATGACTTATCTTTGATACAACTTATTGTTGAGCGCGGTCCCGATGCCGTTCAATCCCTTCCTAAGAGTATGCAGAAAAAAGAGGCTGTTGCGGAAACGATTGAGAACAACGTCAGAAAATTGATCATCGACGAACATCCAATCAATCCTAAATATTATGAAAAAATGTCAGAACTGCTAAGCGCCCTCATAGAGCAGCGTCGGCAGCAAGCAATCGATTATGAAAGCTATTTGGCTAAGGTCATTGAATTAACCAAACAGGTAAAGAATCCCGCAAACAATTCAAACTATCCATCTTCATTGGATACACCAGGAAAACGTGCTCTATATGACAATTTGGACGAAAACAAGGAAATCGCCCTGGCAGTTCATGAAGCGGTGATAAAGAATCGACAAGATGATTGGCGCAATAACCGCATCAAACGAATTAAAGTGCAGAATGCTATTAAAAATGCTCTGAACAAGCCTCAAGGCTTCATGGTGCGCGAAGAGTCTGGTACCTATATGGGGGAATCGATAGATCCACATGATTCATTAACATCTAAAATTCTTGATATCGTTACAAATCAACAGGAGTACTAAGGATGCATCAGATTGATGTGAATGGTATCACCGTCGATATTGTGCGCAAAGAGATAAAGAATTTGCACCTTGGGGTTTATCCGCCTGAGGGAAAAGTTCGTGTGGCAGCACCTTTAGTGGTAAATGATGAGGCAATCCGATATGCCGTGATTGGTAAAATGGGGTGGATCAAGCAGCAACAGGCGAAATTTACTAACCAGCTTAGACAATCACCTCGAGAGATGATTAGCGGAGAAAGTCACTATTTTCTAGGTCAACGCTACCGCTTGGATGTCATTGAGTGTCCTGGGCCAGTCAAAGTGATATGCAACAAGTCTGTAATTCAGCTCCACATTCCACCTCGAAGTAATACCGAACAACGCGAGTTGGCTTTGCAGGAATGGTATCGAAAGGAAATCAAAGGTCTCATTCCGCCTATGCTAGAAAAATGGCAGCCTGTTCTAAATGTTGGAGTACAGGAATGGGGCGTAAAAAAAATGAAGACAAAATGGGGTTCTTGTAATACCAGTGAGCGCCGGATCTGGATCAATCTTGAGCTAATAAAAAAGCCCATACAATGCTTAGAATATATCGTAGTGCATGAATTAGTGCATCTGCTGGAAAAACATCATAATGCGCGATTTAAAGCACACATGGACAATTTCATGCCTCATTGGCGTTTGCACAAAGAGGAACTTGGTCGTGAACCGTTAGGACACGATTGCTGGAATTATTGATGGAGCAATATGGAATACCTTTTAAAGTATGCTTGTGATACAATTCAAGGCAACTGAATTGTCTTTTGGAAGCTTATATGTTTTTTGGAAAATCTTTACATAAAATTACAGCTACAGATCTTGAACAATTGGTTAATTTGTCATTTGAAGAAGGTGTGTCTTTGGATTTTAAAGGACATTTACCTGATAAAAAAATTGATGAAAAGCAATTGGAGGAAGAATGGGTACGCTTTAACAAAACTATTGGAGCATTTGCTAATACAAAAGGCGGAATTATTTTTGTCGGTGTCCATGAAAAAAATGGCGTTGCTTCGAAAATTGAAGGGATAGAAGTCGACAACTGGGAACGTCTTAAACAAATTCTTATTCAAAAAATAAACAATGCATTTGAAAACTCACTCTCAGGAATTCAATTTCAGCAAATTTTACTTCCCTCCGGCAAAAGCGTTTTAATTTTAGATATCCCTTTTTCTTTGCGTGGGCCTCATCGTGTGCGTCTTCGTGAGGGAGAACATATGTTTGTAAAAAGAGTTGAGGCGAATAATATCGAAATGACTACAGAAGAAATTCGGGGTGCCTTTCTAAGGAGAGAGTCTTGGACTTCTCAAGCACAAAATTTTAGAATGCAACGTATCGAGAAGGTTATTTCAAGTAATGATGGCCCTCTTTCGCTGTCAACTCCTGCGATTTTCATTCATCTTTTACCTCTAGGTCCTAGAAATCAAATTTTGAACTTCAAGGACTCTTCTGTTCGATCTGCGATTACCAGTGCGATTAAATCATATGAAAATAAGCTGAACCCGGGATCGGTGTTTTTCCAGTCACCCGAAAGACTATGTTTTGATGGAATATTCTTTAGAGGTGAACTTATTTCCCCTCATGCCCAACACTTGTTAATAACAAGAGAAGGGCAAATCGAATTCGCTGCATTTTGTGGACATGGGGAAGATCCTCAGAGTATAACCTTATGCGATTGGGAAAAAATAACATTAGATGTTATCAGTTACCCTTTAAAATTTTTATTAGATCAACAAGTCAGGCCGCCGTACATACTGTATTGCTCTATTATTGGAGTCAAAAATCGAAAAACGTCAACATCTAATATCTATCAAATAAAGTCATCGAATGGTTTGCCTAGAGAACGATATGATCTGCCAGGAATAGAAATCGAAGATTTGTCACAAGAGTTTAATGAAAAACAGATTAATCAATATCTTAAAGATCAATATCAACCAATGTTCGATCTCATATGGAACGACTTAAATATTGCACATTCTCCCAATTCATCAATAAATTAATATATATTTATCAGGCATGAAATAGCAACGGGTCTCCTGACTTTTCATTAAATTCCAATAAAATCCGGTAGCATTTTGAGCTAAAATCCTTTAAATTTAAACGCTCACAGTGTGATTTTGACTGTGTTGCATTTTAAATTTTAGGTTGGTTGAGGAGGGTTTTGTGTATCGATTTGCCTACAAATATAATGAAGAAGTAATTTTTTATTTCGATTCTGCTGGAAACAAATATGTAGCAACCGGTGGAAATTTGGCATGGCGGATCAACAATCCTGGTTTAGTTTCGAGCCACAGCCATTTTTCTAGAGCTAATGGAGCCATAGGGAGTTGTGGACACTATGCGATTTTCTCTGATCCTTTAGAGGGTCGTAAAGCATTGTCTGCATTGCTTCATTCTAAAAAATATTATAATTCTTCTATAAAAACTCTTGCTGATTACTACCAACAAAAAAACTCAGATAGGTTTATTGCTCAGCTCACATCACTTGCAAATATTTCAGCCGATAAGAAAGTAAATTCTCTTAGTAAGTCAGAGTTCGATCAATTGGTCAAAGCTTTGGAAAAATTATGTGAATATGAGCCAGTTGGAAATGAATCGCTTGCTCTATTGCCGAAGATCACCGCTAAAATTGAAAATGGAAAAAACAAAGAGGATACATACTTAATTGGAGACAATATCATCCTTTCAAAGCAGGAAGCCGTTGAATGGATTCAATCGCATCGCCTGGATGGTGTCATCGTTCATGAACGTAATGGAGCTATTCATCTACGTTCACGCCCAAGTCATTGCATTTGGAATATTAAAACACATGAATTTGCATTAGCACCCTCTGAAGGTAAAATTGATCCTCTTGTAAGAGTCATTGGAGAGAGTAAACCAGGTCAATGTATATGGGCATTCATTAATGGCATCGACAACACTAAAGCTGAAGCATTAGAAGCGGCAAAACGAATCTCTAATATGGCGAAGGGAGAGCAAGTTTTATCCATGCCTAACGATACGATTTGGTGGCCAATAGATTTTCTTTTGTGCATTATTCTAAAAACTTCTGCTGATACACCCATCATCACATGGACTGTAAAATTTCTGAAATATCTTCTGACTCTTGCTAAACAGGCAGAAGATTCACCTCAAGTGATCGTTTTCTTGCATAGTCAAGGGGCTATTTTTATCGAACATGCTATAGAATTACTCACTCCGAACGAACGAAAACAGCTCCGCATTTTTACATTTGGTGGAGGATCTTTCATTCCACCTGGAAAATGCCATCCTGACTCTCACAACTATGCTAGCGCCGCTGATTTTGTGTGTCGATTTAGTTCTCCAAATCTTCAGCTACTGGCCTTAGAGCGTTATTATGGCTATAAAGAGGGGTTAAATGATGAAAAGATAATAGCTCGGCTGGCATTCAAAGATGCAATATTTCATCTTGACTCCAATGATCTTAAAGTGATGGAACATTACATTAAGCAACGCACAACATATTACGAAAATGAATTTTCTAAAATTAGCAATCTGACAATCTTGGATCCTGATCCAGACTCTAAATTCAAGCACAAATTAGACAGTGAGTGTTATCAAAAAGTGATTCAGAAAGTCATAAAAAAGTATCAAAAAGCGATCTCTTAATGGATATCACCAATCATATCACTACATTTTCTAGAATGATTGTTTTTGTTGTCATCACATTGATAACAAGTTCTTCCCGTGTTTGTTGCGAAGAAAGTCAATTTAACACCTATGAAGAGCTTACTGAAACACAATACAAAAACCATATCAATGAATTTCAAAGATCTTTTGGAAAACAAATGGAAAGCGAATTCAATCTAAAATGGGTAGAGGGAGGTTTTGTACATAATTTTTCTAATGATCAACCCGAGTTCTATGCTTACCGTCGAGCGACACTTGAGGAGGTGAGAACTCTTGTATTAGTTTTAACACACAAACTTTCCCTAGCAATTAGGGAAGATCCAATAATGCTTTCCTATCTTAACAAATTGTCTTTAACTCCTGATACCATGGGAGTGAATATTCAATTTGTCTATTTACACAATTGGAGTTATGACGATGGTAGCATCGATAGCGTTTACTCCTATCACTCCAAGGAAGGTACAAGTACTGTTAAAAAATTATATTTTCAATATACCTCAACAGACCCATTTGGCGACTTTTCAACTCATGATAATTCGGTCTATACTCGCATTGAAGAGTCTTTTGAAGATGCTACCAAACTTCACGCTGCAATAGCCATCACAAATCCGGCTATTCACCAGACTGCGGGTTTTGAAGATGAACTAATTCAAATTCTAGCTTCTTTTGAAGCAGAGATGAAAAAAAAATATGGCTTGCGCTTTCGTTCCAGCGGATGGATGGTAGCTGGAAAACCTACACCCAACATCTTGGAAATTCGAACTAAATGCACATACCTTCATTCCGCCGACAACCGAGAAGCCAGAGAACTCATTTTGCTAGTAGCTGAAGATTTACTTAATACTCTCAACGATAGTGAAGCACTTAGACCCTATCTAGAGGAATATCCATTTCCAGCACGCCGATTGAAGTTGCGTATGCTTTTTAGAAAAGAAAAATATTTTGTTGGAGACGTGCCTTACTACGATGAAAGCATGGAGAGCGCTGTACTCAGTGATGATATTATTACCTATTATCATCACATTCCAAATGCTAAAGATTCCAATATGCACGATAGAGTCGTCTATGCACAAGAATCTTACCAAGAAGCTCAAAAGACTTTTGAAAACACACCCCCGCCAACTCTATTTAAGAAAACCACTAAAGGAATAAAAAACTTCATCTCTAGTACCATTCATTTTTTGGACTTGGCAGTTATTGTGTTTTTCATGTTCTTGTTGCTTATGGTAACCACAGGAGGTTGGCTATTGATAATTCCTGTTGTCATATTTTTTATTTTACGTCGACGGCGCAGTCCCTCACAAGAAGATTAAGGTATTTTGGCGGTATAAAGTATGGGATCAAATTATTGGTCATGCACAAAATTTGCTGATTGGGTTCGAGGAACACCCAAGATCCACGCTGGAACTGAAAAGGAATGGCGTGCTTGGGAAAATGTTGCAAAAAAGAAAAAGATGCGATTCTGGCTTGCAGAGGAAGGCTTAGATCATCTACAAAATATCGTTAACTGGCCAAGAAACCGACTGCAAGACGCTCGACATTATATCGATAATCGATGGATTTCCAAGACTCATGCTCTCACTTCCACCCTCAAGAAAGGACAATGGCACGAGTTTGAGACGCGGCTTCTCTATTCTACTTTTGACTCGTTGGTAGATTTCGTAGAAATTGAACTGGCGTGGTTTCACATGGCTTGCTCTGATGAGGCATATAAAAAATATAAGGCTCCTTGGTATCGCTCTATTTTGTGTTTAAGTACCCACCGCAATCCTGAATCGGGGATAGAATATCTTAATTGGGCCGCTAGCTTACGTCATGATGAGGATTGGGTTGATAAAAAAGATCCTGATTTTGGAAAGCCCACAAATCAAGCTTTAGCCGCCCAAGAAACAATCATTCTTTATAGATGGTGGAAGGAAGTGCGTCCTGCACGTCAAGATCCAATGGAAGCAAGCGGTTGGAGTGCCTATTGCGACGAGAGACGGAAGAAAGCCGAAGTTCAGGGTTTTGATTTAACATTGCCTGTTTTGGAAGAAGATGAGACGGAAGAAGAAAAAGCACGCACTCGTAAAATTCTTGAAGTTTGCCATAAAATGGAATTGGAACAGGAAAATGAAGATACAGAAATGTTAATCAGGCTCATTAAAATTCGTGAACATCTCTGGACATAGCAAAGGTTAAACCATTGTGAGAAAGATCGTCTTGTGAGTTTTTCACGGTGCAATGGCGGTGCAGCGGAAAAACATTTTGCCAATACAATCCGGTAAAATCCAATAGTCTTTTATGCCTTTTCAGGCTATTATCACTGGTAAAGCGGCTGGTTCTTACCGGATTGTCTGAATAGTTCCCGCATTCGTAATGCGAAGGTCGTCGGTTCGACTCCGGCTTTAGGCATTTAGGGGAACTCCCCCAAAAACCCAGCCAAAGGGTCAAAGACCCTCTGGACTCCCAATTATTTGATTCTAGGAACCAGACTATATTTGCATGTTTCTAGCAATTTTTAGATAGGGATGGACTTCTCACAATAAGCAAATTGCGGGATCGCAGGCCTGGCCCCTTTCAATGGGCTTGATATCAATTAAACAAACCTCAAGCAGGATTAAAATTTCTTTGGGCGTTTTTTTGTCATAGCACTTGCTTTAATCCGAACACTTCTAACGGTATTTTGTTTGCGACGTCTTGCTAAAGGTTTTTTCGGATTTTCTTGCTCTTGAATTTCTTTTCCAATTTTATACAAGACATCCGGGCATAGATCAACACCATTTGGCCAAACAATTGTGCCTGAGTGTTTGTCTACTTTCACGGATTTAAAGAATTCCAAGTCTCTAAACGGATAAAAAACCGTTTCAGGGCCTTCCTTAGAATATTTTTTTAAATCAACGACTTTTGTTTTTTTGTCGTTGAATGTGAGTAGCAATTTAAACTCATCTAAATATTCAACTTTATTTATTGTATGCATCATAAAGCACTCATTGTTATTTTATAGGTTTTATTCCTGTATGTTGCTGCTTATTTATTGCAATGGTTTGCCAAGCGTCGTATAGCTCTTTCCTGCGAAAATAAGCCCATTTAACTATAAGCCCTTCTTGAGCTTTTGGCACACTCCCTTCAATTCTTTCCAATGTATCGATTCTAAAAACAGCTTTTTTCCCTGCATAAACCGCATGAAAATGGGGAGGGTTGTGGTCATCGAAGTAAATATATATTGTTATCCCGTGGAATCGGCAAACTACAGGCATCTTCTTTCCTATATGATATCATATGAATTTAAGATCTACAACTATCCAATAAGGGAAACTTTTTTGCTAGCATTATCCCCCTAGATGATTTTTCATAATTCAGGATATTGGCACTCTTCAAACGCATTCGAGTCAAACCATAGCACTTAATAACCAAGGGCAAATCCTTGGATGGTACAATGTCGATGGATCTTCAAATGGAAAATCTATTCGTCGTCCCGTCTTGTGGGACAATGGAAAAATAACACAGCTTAAAAGCTTTGAAGGCCAATTTGGTATAGAATCCGAAGAGTCTTATGGTTTGGATATGAACAACAATGGAGAAGTTGTTGGCCAAAGTACCGTGTATTTAAGTTATAAAAATGATCTTTATAAACAAAAACATGCGATGCTAAATCCCTTTTAGGATTGTTGTTTGCCAGATTTTGCCCAGATTATTTTCATTTTACACAATTTTGTCACAGCAATCCCCAAAAACACTCTGCAATGGACAAAAAGCGGCAGCAATGCTAGGATTGCAACCTGCAAAGGATAAAACGGTTAAATATTGTTCTTTGCTGTCAGTATAGAGGGGTTGCGCATTCGTAATGCGAAGGTCGTCGGTTCGACTCCGGCTTTAGGCATACGTCAAGCTAACTTTATCTGCTTAAGATCTGGGATTCTATCACATTTTTTGTGATAGAATCCTTAGAAATAGATCTTATGATTCAAATAAAATGGTTCGAATCTACTGAACACGAGTAATCGTGACAGTTATCCCTGTAGGAACATTCGTAACACCAGCGTTGAGTGGTTGTATAGAAATAATACCTGCTGTTGATGCTACACCAGCAAAGGTTAGTATTTGCCCTGAAGTAGCATCAACGAGAAAACTCGTGGTCAATACAGCTGAATTAGCTATTGGTGACTCAGGGTTAAGATTTGCCCCTACCTGACTTCCGGCTATTTCTGTTCCATTAACTTCTGCCTTAACTGAAACTGTAGCAGCAATTGTTGGACTGATGTTTGCTGCCACTGCACGATAAATCACGAGATATATGCCAGTTTGGTTACACTGAAATTCTGTATCTGTTGGCCTTGTCCATCCATTGACCACAGGAGTATTTGCAGCAGGAATTGTAAGTGCAGTATATGTCCCGCTTAAGATTTGCCCGCCGTCCTGGTATGAGAAAATAAAGTTGTCGCCTATAACCCCACCTGTAGGTCCTGTGGCTCCTGTAGCTCCAGCAGGTCCCGTAGCTCCTGGGGGTCCAGCAGGTCCTGTGGGGCCTGGAGGACATCGCTTATGTTTTTTGCAGTGATTTTCAATGTCAGAACTATCCACTATATTTTTCTGTGCATTCTGATCTGAGCTTGCATATAAAGCCGTTGCATTGAATAACAACACAGCAGCGAAAAAAAACTTGCGCATCTCACACCTCTTTGTAGGATATTGTTATGATTCCAAAATATTTCTTATACAAAAAACGAAATATAATTTCATGTTTTTTAATAAGATTTTTTTGGAGTGATCGGAGTCAGGCATGGGGTGAAACGAATCAACTGAAAATAAACGATTTCTCTCTCTAGAACACCAGCAATTTTTTGTCCTATTTATGTCTTTATTTTAGAGTGAAAAAGAAGCTTTAGAACTTATAGAATTGCCGGGATAAAATTACACTGAGTTTGTTAATAAATCGCCGATTCGTTTCTCCCCAGGCTCGGCCCCTTTTACAGCCACTTTTACTACTATTTCAAGTCTTGAATTGCTCGGATCATGAACTCATCAAATAATGGGACGGTAAATGCCAGGTCTCCATATGCCGGGCTATGGACTTTGAATGTGCAGTTAATATTGCTGAATATTTTCCTGTTATTTTAAACGAATATCAAAAACAATTGATACAAATCTTCCAATTGAAAAAGGTTATTGAATGAGGCAAAGGAAATCCGTTTCGAAAACTATTGTGGGAAAGGACTTCTTGTAAGTTTTTCACGGTGCACTGGCGGTGCAACGACACACATATTTTACCATTTAAAAACAATAAAATCCGATAGCATTCTAAGTCAAAAGTATGCCTCGCGGTGCAATAGCCCTGCTGCGCAAAGCATTTTACCAGCACCGTCCAGCTGCTTAAGCGATAGACGTAAAGACAATTCTTATATTTGATCTTTATCGTTTTTAAATCATCAGTTTTCAGGAAATTTTTTTCTAAGACTTTCATTAATAGCTGCTATAGCTTCTGCAGCCTTTATTATTGAATTCTTTGATTCCACATTTTTTATATCGGAATCATTCAGGGAACCGCTGGATTTTGCAAGCCGCTCATTCATGGTACGATTTAGATCCCATTTTTTTGTTAACGCGGTGGCCAGTTGCTGGACTTCTATACTATCAAAAGGTTTTTTTAATATAAAGAGATCATCAGTTTCTCCTAAGTAATGAATGATTTCTTCCCACGTGTATTTCGCATAAGCTGTACAAAGAACGATTTCGATAGAGGGGTCCACTTTCCAGATATTGCTAGCAGTAATGACGCCATCATCTCCTGGTGGCATCTGAACGTCGATAAATGCTAAAGCATAGGGTTTGTTCCTTTCAATTGCTTTCTTTACTAGTGTTAGTCCTTCTTCTCCTTGGTAAGCAAAGTCTATTTCAAAAGAAGGGGTCATTTTTTTTTCTGAGGTTTTTCCAAATAGAGCTTTATTCATTTGATCAAGATCTTTGTGCTGTTGCTCCTGTGGAGGTAAGAGAATTTTACGAAAACATTGATGAATAGAATCCATATCATCAATAACGAGTATGCGATTGTTATTTTCGTTAGTCATCTTTAACCCTTCCAGTCATATTTGTATTTATCTTAACTATATATAAAAATATTTAATGTTAAATAATTTTATGACATTCTTGAGGTGAAAATTGGGTTTAAAATGAATGATTTTCAAAAAAATGCTGTGTGGTTATGATTGCCATTTCCTTTTATTTATAGGGATAGGATGTTATGGATTTCATTCATTTTTTGTTTGATACTACTTATTGGCCTCCTAGGTGGCATTGTGGACATTGGACTGAGGCATTGGGATGGACACATATTATTTCCGATTTGGCAATTTTTGGAGCTTATATAGCCATTCCCCTTATTTTAGGTTATTTTTGCTATGTCAGAAAGGATTTGCCATTCTACAAAATTTTTGTTCTTTTTGGGCTTTTTATTGTTTTTTGTGGGACTGGACATCTGATAGAAGCTATCATTTTTTGGCACCCTATTTACCGATTTGACGGACTTATAAAAGTAAGTACGGCAATTGTCTCTTGGGGGACAGTTATTGCTTTTATTCCAACGATTCCAAGAGTATTGAACCTGCCAAAATTACAGATGATTAATGAACAACTGCAATCCAGTTTAACTCAAACAAAGCAACACAAGGAGATGCAACAGGCGTTGACCACTGTATTAGCTGAAGGTCATTCGTTTGATGCTGCTGCTCCAACAATTTTAAAGTTATTTTGCGAAAGAATGGAGTGGAATGTTGGGCTGCTCTGGAAAGTAAACAAGACCTCCAATGCGATGTCTTGTACTTCTTATTACCAAAGCGAAAACTCACTTCCAATAAAAGATTTTGTTGAGGAATGTCTAAAGATCACCACATCTCCCGGCATTGATCTGCCAGGTTTTCTATGGATGAATAAGGAGTCTTATTTCATCAAGGATATTTCTGCCAGTGACTTTTTTTTAAGGACTCCTTTGGCAGTTAAAGCTAATTTGCATAACGCTTACGCTTTTCCTATTTTAATTGATCGCGAAGTCATTGGAGTGATCGAATTTTTTAGCCATAAGAACTCTTATTATGATGAAAATCTTCTTAAGATGCTCAATGAGATTAGTTATTTAATTGGACTCTCAATTGCTAAGGATAATATTCAGCAAAAAAACACAGAATTGAATCAACAGCTCACCTATGCAGCTAGAAAGGCTGGCATGGAAGAAGTAGCTACAAGTGTTTTACATAACGTAGGAAATGTTTTAACGAGTGTCAATGTTTCTGTAAATCTTCTTAGAGAAGGCTTTCGCAATTCAAAAATAACTGATTTTATCAATGTCGCAAAGCTCATACAAGAACATGAGAACGATCTGGATATTTTTTTAAAAAATGACTCTAAAGGAAAACTTTTGCCAAAGTATTTGTTAAAATTGGCTGAGTGCTGGCAGATGGAGTATGAAGCTGCTTTTGAAGAGATTGGCTCTTTGGCCAATAATGTAGATCATATCAAAAAAGTTGTCAAAATGCAGCAAATGTTGAGTCGTTCAGTAGAGATTGTGGAAACGATTTCTATCACTGAGCTTTTAGAAGAATCGCTGAGTTTAAATGCGTTTGCTTGTGAACACTCAAATATTACAATTGAGAAAGAATATATGTATCGACCTATTCTTACTCTTGACAGAATCAAGCTCTTGCAAATTTTTGTTAACATTATTCGCAATGCTATTGATTCTTTAATTGAACATCCTATTGAAAGGAAAGTTCTCACCCTCAGAGTAGGTATTAAGGACGAAGAAACAATAGAGGTACAAATCGCTGATAATGGAGTTGGAATTGATCCCCAACATCTGGTGAAAATATTTTCGTATGGCTTTACTACAAAAAAAGAAGGGCATGGGTTTGGTCTTCATGCGAGCTCAATAGCTATTCAAGAAATGGGAGGGGAGCTCAAGGCTAGTAGTCAAGGTTTAGGCAAGGGGGCAATTTTCACTTTGACAATTCCTTACAATGTTAAGCCACAAGCAAAGACACCAACCCCTATCGAGGATCGAAAGAAATAGATCAGATTTAGGTTGCTGTCATCTAGGGTGTTCTAAAGAGTCATTCGGTATTTTTTTGGTTTGAAAAATGTCAGAATGTCAGGCCTGATCCTAAACATAAGGAGAATTCAAATGATAATTCAATACATTATTCATGCTGATTTTGAGCTTCCAGGCATTATTGAAGTATGGGCAAAACAAAATCAATATAAAGAGTGTTTTTGTAGGCCATTTGCGGGAGAAAGCTTGCCTAATCCAAACGATTATGATCTTCTCATATTAATGGGAGGCCCTCAGAGTCCTTTAAACATGGTTGAATCTCCTTATCTTAAAGATGAAATTTCACTTATTAAGAAAACTATTAAAGCTTGCATACCAGTGCTGGGATTTTGTTTAGGAGCTCAATTAATTGGAGAAGCATTAGGAGCTCGAACGGAGCGAAGTCCTCATAAGGAAGTTGGGGTATTTCCAATAGAACTAACCGAAGAGGGATTTGAAGACCCTATTTTGAAAAACTTACCTGAGTATCTTTCGGTTGTTCACTGGCACAATGACATGCCTGGAATAACAGCTGAAGCCAAAATTTTAGCAACAAGTGAGGGATGTCCTCGGCAAATTATACGCTATTCTCCTTTGATATATGGCTTTCAATGTCATCCAGAACCGACAAAGAAAAACATTGAAGCAATGATATACCATTGTCCAAACGATCTAGCTCCTGGAAAATTTGTTCAGTCTCGTGAAGAGCTTCTAAATAATGATTTCATATCGATTAATAAAATAATGATTCAGATCATGGACAATTTAGTTGCTTCGACAAAATGCATAGAAGCTATAAACAACCATTAATCGATGAATCATGGAGCGAGTCGCAGTCGATTCGATCGCTCAATCGGTTTATTTTATGTCAGTATGTAAGCCGTGATTAACCTCTCTTTTAAAGCCGTGATTTGGTTTGGCTTCGATCTGGCCCGGACTGCCACTAAAACGCCAAAATAATTCCTCATAGGATAATTTGGCAATTCTCTGAGCATCAAATTGGTTGGGAATGTAAGTCGTATCTGCTAGCCACTGTCCTATATTTTCACCTACCTGAGGGTTATCTCCAGCGCAATGGCCGCCCCATTCAGCTACCCAATAATGAAGCATTAAATTAGCTTTCAGAGCTTCTTCCATAAAGGGTAAACCTTCATTAAACAACTGCGCGCAATTGTCATCCAACACTTCTATCATTAAAATAGGGATTTTCTTGTTTATTTTTTCGATGAGTTCTGTCTTTAAAATATCCCTTTCCCAAACCCATTTAGGATAGTTATTATCCGTGCGTTTCAAACTGAGATTGAACTCCTCTTTCCAAAATTCATAACAATCTGGTCTAGTATCAAATGTTCCAGGATAGTTAAGAGCTCCGCTTAACAAAATCAGATGAGTGACCCGGTCTTTTAATTCATCAGCATAATTTTCTAACAACCTTACAGCATAATTGCCTCCATTGCTTCCCCCTGCCAGAATGAACTGATCAACCTTGGCGGCTAGCTGAAGGGTTTTATACATTTTTGGCAAATCTTTGATCAAATTCATCTTATCGGCCATGTCAACAGGGCCTCCAAAATCAGATTTTCCAGCCTCGGTCTCCCACCCTCTTCCCAACGGCAAGACAAAGATATTGTTTTCTTTCCAATAATTGGCCCGTATCGCTGGATGAGGAAGACCGTATAAGTCTCCTCCACCACGCAAAAAAATTGTCGAAGTTAAGTCGGGGTTGTTTTGTTGTAATTTGGGAAAGCTGAGCATGCATTTGAGGTCTTGTTTATCGCTTTGATATTTAATGGTGTAAAATTCTCGGCCTGATTTTCTAATCAAGTTTTTGGTGGATTCTGGAGTAATATTAGAAGGGCTATTTAAAATGCGCTCAGTGATATTGACAACATTTTTGTCTTGTAAATCATAAAAACTTTTGTAATTTTCATAAGGAGCCAAGGCTTCTTTTAGCATGAGTTCATATTTACACTTGCAATTGATTCCATAATCTTTAGCTTGTCGAAGCCATGACTTCGCAATATGTTGTTTTTGATGTTTAGCAAGCAACTTGCAAGCAACCAGATCGTCCTGAAGCCTGGTTTGTTGAGTAGTGATATCGGAAATAGAAACTGAACTCATGTTACCTCTAGATGTTTACCAAAAATTGTCGCTCTTTTTGGGGCAGAATAATCAATTTTTAAAAGAATTTGATTGTGCTATTTGACGTTATTTTATGCTACTTTTTTTCCAAGCCAAATGCTGATAGATAGTGCTGTCTTTTTTTGGAACAGCATTGATCAAAATCGATCTTGCAGATGTTCATAGAGCATGC
>JABDEI010000019.1 GCA_013287145.1 Chlamydiota bacterium | reverse complement strand
ATAAGTTGCCAGTTCCATCAAGAATTTTCTTCTTCTCGAGCCTCTGACAGCATTGACTACAATTGTAGTCTCAGTCCCTCGAATTGACTTAGTTGCGATCTGATTCGAGTCTACTTGGACCAAATGACACTTTTTTGGATTATATGGATAGGTAAAGCGATTTTCATCTTTTTCCAAAAATTCGGAATCAAAATTTGGTTTAATTGCTTTAAGCCACTCTTCTCTTTTTAAGCATTTTTTGTCGTTCACCGAAGGATCAAGAATAAAAATTTCGCCATTTTCCAGCGTAATAGCTGGAGCAACATGATGGCGCCATGTTTGTTCTTTTTTTTGGGTTTTTAGTGCTAACCCTTCTGTAAAAACGTATTGTTTTGAGACATTTTTGGCATTGATGCCGCAGGCCTTAAGTATTTCGCAGGCAAAATGTGCGCGTTGGTCACACCCAGAATATATACAATCCCACGGTAGCAGTTCCGAATCTTTAAGCATTTTTAACAACTGATTTGCTTCAGCTTCAGATTTAATAACCCACTCTTTGTTCTGTTTCAATTGAGCTGCAGCATCTAAGGTGTAATAAACTTTTTCAATCTTTTCGTTTTTTTTTGCAAGATCTTCAGATTTGATCGAAAATCGCGGAGCGATGATTTCTTGGTTTTTTGAGATTCCTCCAGGCGAAGTGAAAACGAGTTCGCAGTTTTTGATTTTTACCACTTGATTAGCAATTTTCTCTTCAAGAAGCAATTGAGTTCGCAGTGTTGTTAGAGGATTTTTTAAGGCTTTATCTATATGTTTTCCGGACAATTTTAACCATGTTGAAAATTTCATAATGCTTAGATTATCAATTGCAGGGTCATTGAAAAATTTTTGAGGAGATGTTAAAATTTTTCGAAGGTTTTTTATGATGACTGAGGAAGTGGTTTTTGGAGTAAATGGAAATTTACTCTCTTCTGGTTGATTATTTATATTTACAGTCATGTTAATGGCTTTTTTTGTTAAACTTCTTATTTGTTATTATACTATATACTTGTGTTAATTTGTGAATAATTAAAAGTAATTAAAATAATTAATTTATTTTTTTTCTGCTATTTATTTTTTTTCTGCTTGTTTTTTTATAAGAAAAACATGATAATTAAATAAAGTAATATTGTCTATTTATAATTTTAGAGGGATTTATGTGGACACCTGAAACAGATCTTCCACGCTCATTTTCTAAGCTTTCATCCGAAAAGTTGAATGAATATGATATGGATAATAAGACTTCTCAGCTAATTCCTAAATCATCACAAGGAATAAAAGGAAGATTTGCAAAGTTATTGAACAAATCTGATCATGATTTTTTAGCGTACAAGAAAGCTGACGAGCTCGCTAAATCAATTTATGAGGAGTATAAAGAAAATCTTCACAAGATAAAAAATGAAGATTTGACAGCAGCATCCACCTTTTTACACGCATTGAAAGATAAAGTTATAGAGGAAGAATGTTCAGGAAAAATTAACAAAATTTTGGGTCAATTTGATGCTTTAAAAAAGCCAGACTTGCAAGTAAAACAAATTACCAATCCTAATTCGAAAATCCAATTTGATAAACTTCGCAATCCAAAAAAGGAGACACAAACTCAAGAAAAAGTGGCACATACATCAGAAAAAGTCGCATCAACTCAAGAGAAGGTGACAGTAGCTCCAAAAAACCAGACACCATCAGATCTCATCAAAGCTGCATCAAAACAAAATCCAAAAGTTATTCATCAGGTTAAAAGAGATTTAGTGAAAGCACTAAAGCAGGAGCCCAAGATTGAAGAAGGTCCAATTTTAATGTTAAAAAAACGTAGAGTAACGATTGAAACTTTAAAAGAGATAAAATGCAGTCAGGAATTTAAAGGGCTAATACAAGATTTTGAAAAATTTTCTCAAAAAGGAGAAGGTTCCGAATTCGAATTAATTAAAGGTACTCTATATCATTTGGCTACTTATGAAGCCAATTTGAAGCTAGCTATGATTGAATTGTCTTCTTTTGCTCCGAATAAACCAATCACTAACGAAGCCGCTGATAAATTTCAAATGAAATTAAATGATACTCTTGGCTCTCATTTTAGAACCAGAATTATGGGAACCCCCCCCAAACCGGAGAAGCTAACGCCGGATAATATCGAAAAATATTTTAGGGGTCAATTTAACATTGTCAAAGATCTCTATTCACAAGCTAATAAGGAAGCAAGATTGTCCGAGTTTATTTCAGGGTTAACTTCTCAGGCATGTTTTGAGGACCGTATTAGTCATCTTTATCAACATTATACTGAAGGTAAAGAAAAAGAAATTGTAGTCCGCTCTCCTGAAGAAAGATTAACCGAAAGTTACAATCTTTTCAGCACGCAACAACAAGAAAAAATGAATAAAGAACACCCTGAGCTGGAAAATCTGCATGGGAAAGAGAAATTTAACCTTATAGAAGAACTTTCTCGGGAATATTTTTCCTTCAACGAATTTGAGCAATTTGTAAAAAATTCTCAAAAAGAAGATGCCTTTATTTCTAATCAATTAAAAGAATTTTGGAACAAAGCTACGGGTGAAGATATTTAAGTTTCTTAGATATAGCATAGTTGGAAATATCCAAAGGCTTCAATGCTAAATTCCCAAGGTTTAAATGCATAATTAAAGTTATCTCTCTTCCTTAGCGTCTTTGCGCCTCTGCGTTGAATTGAGTTTTGGGACTTAGATGTGATTTCTTATATTACCTTTGCGTTGAAGAAAAGTCTTTAGATTGTACAGAATATTTTTACAGAGAGATTGACCAACGATAAGGCGTAATTAAAAAACGGCTTGAACTTTACATTCAAGCCGCAACGGGAGGTGATTAGAAGCTGATGTCGACTTCGCCGCCGATGTACCCTGCGGAGTTGAAGCGGAAGTGGTGCGGGTGGTGGTCGTGCTGGTTAGCAACCTTAAGTTTACCGCCAAATGCTTCACCGACGTGGACGTTAGCATGCAGCCAGTCACTAAGTTGATAGTTGACCGCAAATTCAGCACCGGCATTTTCATATTCGAATACCGCGTTGCTTAAACGAGAGTGCTTTGCTGCGCGATTGCGGGAGTAGAAGGGCCTTCCGGTGAGGGATACTGACCAGCAATCGTTGATCGTATACACCGCGGAGATGTCAATAGGGAAAACAAGATTAAACTTCCAATGGCATGAGTACTTCCAGTCAAATCCAATGATAGGATAGACGCGATCGATGCGCAGCCCTGTAAAAGCTAACAACCCAACATGCAATCCGATATCTTCGCAGTATTCATATTTTCCCCACAAAAGGAGATCATAAGTCGTGTAATGAAAGTTAAAGTGGTCTGTATCCATATTAATAGCCACTTGCGAGCGCCAAAGCCAGTCGCATAAACGATGGGAAAAAGCAGACAGGCCGACTGTTGCAGTATGGAAATGCTTTTGATGGAAGAAAGGATTATGTTTCCAATCCATCAAAGTATAAGTGTAGCCTACTGTGGCGGCAAGACCTTCTTTGTAGCAGGGGTTGTAATAGAAACCACAGCTAGTTTCTATATTGCCTCTGCTGTATCGGATATGTCCGTGACCGTCGTGTCTGTTAAACTTTGAGCGACCAATCATATCAAAGCTTGCCTCGAGCTGACAAGGTTTTGGAGTGGTATTACTTTGGGCTAAATTGGTTTCCTGCTCGGGATTCAGGTCGTTAGGGGTGTATTGTGCCGATAGTGTCGAAACTGAAAAAATTAAACTCGCTAATAGGGTTAATCTATATTTCACGGTCGCAACTCCATTCAAAAATTGATTGATTGTTAACTTTGAATTTTGAGTTTTAACCGAATCGGGAAATCTCGTCAAATTAAATTTTATTTATACCTCACGTGATTCAAAAATTGGCATTTGGGCGGTGTCCATTTTTGAATCACGTTCGGTCTAATGAACCAATTCCATCTGGGATGTGCCCCCAAGCATGCGCGTGAGTTCGCGTTCGCGGCCTTCAGCATCTAAATCGGCGACGATGGTAACCGTTCTGCCATCTTTTTCAATTTTTGATATCTGCACATGATGGTCGGCCTGTCTCGCGACCTGCGGAAAATGAGTGATAGCAATCACTTGTGTCGTAGCGCCGATATTCTTCAGCTTTTCTCCGACAACAACGGCGGTTTCCCCGCCGATATTTGCATCGACTTCATCAAAAATTAGAGTAGGCAAGCTTTCAATGCGCGCAAGGAGGGTATGAAGAGCTAGCATAATGCGGGACAATTCACCCCCGCTGGCACAATCGCGAATGGCAATTTGTTTTTCACCAACATTAGGCACTAAGAAAAATTCGATTCTGTCGTCGCCGGTAGCATTTCTTTTCTGATGTGTTATCTCGATATGAAAATCAGCTTTGGGCATATTGAGCGATCTAAGGTGAGGGATGAGGGCATCTTTAAGTTGTATAGCAGCACTTTTACGCAGATTTGAAAGCTCGGCAGATAATGCATTGCTTTTCGCTTCGATTTCTTTTAAAGATTCTTGCAAAGCTTCGATATCAAGATCGGCGCGTTCCAAAGCGGCAAGTTTAGCTTCGGTTTTAGCCATGTATTCATGGACATCGAGAACAGTAGGTCCATATTTGCGTTTTAATCGTGTGATAAGGCTAAGGCGTTCATTAATTTCATTGAGTTTCTCAGGATTATACTCGATGCTGCTTTGATAGTTGCGCAAAGTATGGGCAACTTCTTGCAATTCCATTAGGGCGTCGTAATAGGTTTTTGCAGCCTCGGCAAGAGATGCGTCCATGGCAAGGAGCTGATCAAAAGTTGTTTTTTGTCGAGTCATGTGACTCAGGACAGCTATTTTTTCTCCAGAGAACATCTGATTGATCTCGCCAACTTTTTGTGATAAATTTTCCGAATTAGCTAATAAAGTATATTCAGAAAATAGCTCTTCGTCTTCATCTTCTTTGATATTGGCTTCATGAAGTTCCTCAAGCTCTAGGCGGCAAGTTTCCATCTCACGTAAGCGCTGAGCCTCATTACTTACAAGATTGTCGATTTGATGCCTTAAGGAGGTCTCTTTTTCCCAGCTCTTGGCGAAGGCTCCTAAAGTTTTTTCATGATGTCCGCATTTATCGACCACGCTTCGATGATGATCGATAGAAAAAAGGCTTTGGTTGGCATGCTGCCCTGTGATCTCCATAAGCAAAGAGCACACTTTTCCAAGCAATGAAATTTGTGCAGATTGATTGTTGATGAAAGCGCGGCTTTTGCCCGAAATAGCAACTTCACGTCGAATGATAAGATCGTCTTTTTCAGCGTGGTCTATGCCGGCTTCTTCCAGAAGCTTTTTTATTTCAGGAATATTTTCGATGTCAAAAACAGCTTCGATAATGCTTTTGTCTGATCCGTGCCGAATCACTGTGGTATCAGCGCGCTGACCCGCAATGAGATTGATAGCCTCCATGATTGCCGATTTGCCGGAGCCTGTTTCGCCGGAAAGAACATTAAAGCCTTGAACAAACTCGATGTTTGCAGACTGGATTAAAATGAGATTTTGTATGTGAAGATATTTTAGCATGGCAAAATGATTCTAGTGATCGTAGGTTTCAGAGAGCATTTGTTTTAAGACCCCATTGCTGGTGTCTATGAATAAGCCGGAAGCATTCCACTTTGGAGAAGAAAAGACTAAGTTGCCGTTGGAATAAGCTATGGGCTCAATTTCAAGGTCGGGTTTGTTAAATAAATAAACGACAATTTTTTCTATCTCCATATCAGGGTCTTTTTTATAGGAATCGCTTTTTACAGCTACGGAATGGTTCAGCCAGTCAACCAAATGATTTTGTTGATCAAAGTTTAACGTGTATAGCAGCCCTTTATGCTGAACCGCCGAGCCGCGCACATCGTTAAGTTGCAGATATTTACCTGAACTAATTCCTTGTATGGAGGGGATAAGGTTGATGACAAGCAGCAACCCTATGCAAGCCACCACGGCAATAGAAAGATATGTTAGTGTTCGATTGCTCATAATTTGTTATTCTGTGTGTTCTGATAAAATTGAGTCAAGGGTTTTAAAATGCAGCTTGCCGACTTTACCCAATGCTTCCCTACCATACTTAGTAATAAAACGCCTTCCTGACTGAATGGTTTTAGCAGATGCTCCTTTGGGAAGTTCCATACCAAATTCTTCACTGAGGCTATCGATCCCTTCAAGGAAAGTTTGCCTGGCTAAGATCGAAGCGGCTGCAACGACAAGATCTTCTTCAGCGCGATGGCGCTGCAAAAGATCGACTTCGAGTTTTTTCCTTTTAAGCGCAGTGAGAACGACATATTCTGCAGCAAATTGATCGACAATAACGCGACGGCAGCCTGTCTTTAGGATCATATTTTCAATCGTCGTCGCATGACCCCATGCCAACAAATGATTAAGGTTGTTAAATTGCTGATAGAGTTCATTATACTTCAAAGGGTTGATCTTGACGATGTGATGGGCGTATTCTGCGCGGATTTTTCTGCCAATTTTTATGATATTGCTATCCGATATCGATTTGGAATCGCGCACACCCAAACTCTTTAATTTTGCAATAGCATCGCCTTCGGCATAAACACCGGCGATGCATAAGGGCCCGAAGAAATCGCCTTTGCCTGCTTCGTCGATGCCAATGCGCGCTGTTTTGTCGATATTGAGATCTTGATAAGTGTAATTAAAAGATCCAAGAATCTCAGGTTCTAAATAAAACTCAAGGAAAGTAGCCATCTCTTTGCCTTGGACAGTCAGCTTGCCTGATTGGTAGAGGGTGCAAGATACCCCTTTCTTTTTTGCTGAAAAAACAGTATGAGGGGGTATAGAGATCTCAAAGTCTTGCTGCTTGAGATCATTTAATAATTTGTCGCCAAGTTTGAGGTCGATAGTAGCAACGAAGATATTTGGGGCGTTGGATGATTTCGAATCTAGCGACATAACAAAATAACCCTTTTTATTGGGACATCATAAAACTCTTTAAAGAAAGAAGGAAGCAAAAAATCTATTTAATAGCTTGAAATAATTGTTAAGATTTTGTTAAAATAATTCTTCAATTTTAGAATTAAGAGGGTGTCTACAAAGTATGATCAGGATGCTTTGCTGCTATAAATTCGCTATAAACGCGCAAAAATTTTTCGGCATATTAAACAATATTCCGAAAAATTTTTGGGCGTTTATAGCGAATTTTAGCACACAAATCATCCGATCGAACTTTATAGACACCCTCTGAGGGTGTTTTTCTTAATGCCGGGATATGTTGGAAGAGACTCAATAGCTTCATGCAAACAAAATGCCGATCTCTTCGATGAGATCCGCGGCGATCCCTATTCCATCCAAATGAAAAAATGCCCCCCCATGAGAGGTTCCAAAGATGCCATCGAATCTTTGCAACAGAAAATTGAGCGGGAGCAGTTTGAAGTCTTCAAAGCCAATAATTTCCGTTTGCCTAAAGGGAGCTTTGTCGTCATTGGCACAGCCGGCAAATACCTTTTCTTTGTTGTGATGCTGCCACCATACATTTTTCTTTATGGAATCCCTAAGTGGTTGCTGACCCAAGCAACACCTGCCATTTACGAAGTGCTTAAGAAAATGCAGCAAAAGCTTGCAACCCAAGCCGCGGCAATATCAAGCCGGATCTTAAGCCAAATTCTGGAATTGTATGAGAGCCTAAAAGCATCGTTGCCTAAGTTTAAACGCAACAAAGGCAAGTCTTACAAAATTCACCTCCAAAGGATCGCAGAACAAGCTCGTGCAATCTCCGAGGCGATCGCTAAACAGGCGGCTAGGCTTGGCGATTTTGTCAAAACACATCTTTTGAAAGCAGCGCAATCGACATACAAAGCGGCAGAAAAGATTCACAAGTCTCTTATTGAACCATCGCAGCAAATGATTAAGGCTTGGACCGAAGCTGTCCAGTCTAAGATTTCACATCTCTACGAGAAAACGGCAAAGAGAGTAAGTGCTGTGAATGCCAAGATAAATGCTTTTGTTCAACCTTATCTTGAGAAAATAGCGCAAAAAAGTCAGCAGTTAGCTGAAGAAACGCGCCGCATCGCAAACATCGCTTGGCAACCTATCCAGCGCCGTATCGAGGCAACAACGAGATCTTTGCAGCCTTATGCCCAAAAAATAGCTTCAGTAGCCCAGCATCTTCAGAGTAAAATCTCCGAAAACATCGCACCGATTGCCTTATGGCTTGGTCCCGTGGCAGAGCGCGCTAAGGATTGGATTAAGTTTGGCGGAGCGAGAATGATTCAATATCTTACACACAAAGCCAAAGAGTTTTCTGACAAAATATGGCAAATAGCGCAGGCACTCCCAAACTACATTCGAGAATCGATTAGAGCCGGGGAAGGGTTCATTTTGCAATTGCCGCAGCAAATTACTTCGGTGCTGCCTTCTTACATCGCAAGATGGGTACGGCCGCCCCTCGAAGTATTAGCAAAAAGTGTTGCCCTAGTTTTGCGCACCGTGCGCACTGCAGTTCAAAAAATGAAATCGGCTGCTAAAATAGTTAACAATACTATGATGCGAGTGGCAGATGCTTTGAAGAAAGGCGCCCGCAATGCAAAACAAGCCTGGAAATGGGCGAAGCCAAAACTTAAGACCCTTCCCAAAAAACTTAAGAGCAGTTTTATAAATGCTTGCAGGGCTACAGGCAGGGGCATCAGCCGATTCATCTTCTGGTTAAGGCAGATGTTTGCCTGGACGCGCATCATCTTCCGCTATAGCATGCAGCTCGTGCGCGAAGCCGCTACCGAAGCCTACCTGTGGCTTCCCTTCCGCAGCTAAAAACAAAACACATTCTACAGCTATTCGTGAGCAATGATTTGTTTTCCATTCTGGCCTGTATAAATTAACAAGCGCATTGGACTACTAAGGAAATACTTCATGATGTTGCTTGGACACATATGTTAAGAGTTACAGGATTTGCAGGATCGCAAGCGGCAGGATAGGCAGGATGTGGGGCGAGGACCAGATTGTCAAATGAGGGGCTGAAAAAAAAGAGTGCAAACGGGATGTTTGCACTCTTGTAAGAAAAGATAAGCTTAGGCAGCAGCAGATACTTTCGTAACTTTGCCGATATTGAAATCGCTTTCAAATTTCAGTTTTTGAATGCCTTCTGCAGTAGCGCATACATTCACCAAAGCTCCTTTTGGTTGAACCGCTCCAACTACAGCATGAACGTTAAGTTCATAAACCCCTGCTGATTTTTCAAGATTTGCATTAGTGCGAATCTCTTTATACAGATGATCTAACAAAACAAAAGCGGTTTTTAAAGCTTCAACGGTTTCTTGGTTCACTTTTTCTTGTTGAGCTTTCTTTGTAGCGTCATCAGCCTTTGGATCAACTATTGTTGCAATATGAGCGTTGCGATGTCCTTGTACAAGAGCTGGTGCATAGTAAAGCAAAAGTGCCTTTTGGTCATTTTCAAAACCTGAACGGCCAAGCTCATTGGTCAAATTGGCTTTAATGTCTGCTGGTAAGGCATTAAAAGCATTTTTAACAAGCTCGCCTTGAGCTTTGTCGTAATAGCGATTCATGCAGCATAAACGCAAAATAGCTTGAGTTTCTGCGGCATTGCCCAAATTAAAGTTTTTGCCGAATAGTCTTTCACCACGCAATGTAAAGTATTTTGCATAAGCTTCTTTAGGGGTATTTGATGTAGCTAAAGCTTTGTTAAAACATTCAATAGCAAAATAATGATCTTTATCTAACAAAATTGGACCTTTAGTTGCAAAGCCGTCTTTCATTTCTTTAACTACTTCTCCCTTGGAGTCTTTTACTACATTCCCATCATTGTCTTTTTTATCAACTGAATAGGGATTGAAGCCAACTGTCCCACCCATATCTAAGATGTCGTGAAGGCGGAAATTTTCGGCTGCCACTGGATCTTGTTTTTTCATCTTCATGTAGCTTTCCAGATTTGCAGCTAAATTTTCCCCTTGGATAAGTTGCGGACCATTAAAGTCTGATTTCCATGCGTGCAAAATTTTCTCTTGCAAGTGGGCAGGAAGGCGTGCATAGCTCGGCAACCAGTCAGCTAGAGTTTTGCCATCGGCACCTTTCGTGTCTTTATTAATATTTTCCAGAGCCAAACGCAAGATTGTGTCGTGGTTGTATTCATCTTTTTTCCCAGAAACTTCGCGGACCAGATTTGCAAATGCTTTGACTTTGCCTAAGTCGTGGACTGCCATCGTTGTCAACATTAGGTTGACCATATCGGGATTGTGGCAAAAACGTCTAAATTCTTCTGCCTTAGCATCGAATTCATCCTTTGACATGGGCGGCTTGTGATTTTCGGTGAACTTTGCGTAGTTTTTTGTCATTAGATAAAAAAAGCATGCAAAAGAAAGTTTGGTTCGCATGGCTTCATTTTTAGGATCAGGCTGTTTTTGATCTAGGGCACTCGGGGAGATATCGACTTCGCCGGCATACATATCAATTTCAGGATAGATTGCTTGAGCGCGCTTAAGGAATTCTGTAGCATCCTTCCCTGGGATAGCACCGGCTAAGAGGTCTTTGGCGAGATTGTAGGCGCCAAGGCTTTGTTGCGTGGCTAGGCGGGCTTTTACCTTTTCTACTTTTTCCAATGAAACTCCGCCGTAGTTTTTGTTCATCTTGCTGAGGTTTTCAAAGGTTTTTAAAAGGGCTGTACGATCAGCTTCGGTGAAGCCTTCTTTGGAGAAGATGTATTTTGCGGAATTGATTGCTTTTTGGGTGGCTTGATCTAACTGTGGGTTTTTGGAAACGCGGCCTAAGGTCAGGACGCTAAGGATTTTTCTAAGCCAATGAACGAAACCGGCTGGCTTTCCTGTAGCATGCCCCTGCAGGTCGATGCTATTTTTTGCGGCATCAAATGTGCCGATGTCGACGAGCTCTTGTTTATTAAATATTTTTGGTGCTACGGGAGCTGTACCCATTTTATCCTCCAGGTGAAATTAAATTAAATAGTTATAAGGTTATAATATAATAAAAAGAATAAAAGCGCAAATTAAAAAAAGCAAAAATTTATACTATAACTCAAATTTTCTAAATTTTTGTTGAATAATAGAGAAAAAATACTATGCTAAAAAGAATGGGGTAATGTTATGAAGCAAGGATCAGTTCTTATAGGTTTTTGCGGCGATGTGATGATTGGGCGAATGGTCGATGAAGTCTTAAATCATCGACTACCGCAGTATCTGTGGGGAGACGTTTTGCCGCTTTTACAGGAAATGGATCTAAATATCATTAACTTAGAAGCTGCACTCACTACAAGTGCACGCATTGTCCCAAAGGTTTTTAATTTCAAGGCTGATCCTCAGAAGATTGCGCTTCTGACGATGGCCTCTATTGATCTTGTGAACTTAGCCAACAATCACATATTAGATTATTCGGAAGAAGGCTTACTTGAAACTCTTAAAACTTTAGATGAAGCAAAGATTTTGCATGTTGGTGCTGGTAGAAACATCGCAGAAGCGCGTAGGCCTGCAATTATAAACCGCAACGGAATAAAAATAGGAGTTCTCGGCTACACTGACAATGAGCCTGATTGGGTGGCGGCTGAAACTTCAGCAGGTATCAATTATATTAATGTAGGTGATCTTGCGAAAGTAAAGCGGGATCTTGATACGATTCGCCATGAAGTAGATCTTGTCATTGTCAGCCTTCACTGGGGACCCAATATGCGCACGCGGCCACCCCCTTATTTTGTGGATTTTGCGCATCAGCTCATAGACAATGGCGTCGATATTATCCATGGCCATAGCGCGCATATTTTTCAAGGAGTTGAGATCTATAAAAATAAGCTTATAATGTTCGACACGGGTGACTTTGTTGACGATTACGCTGTCGATCCTATCTTAAGGAATGATCAATCCTTCTTTTTTATCGTTGAAGTGAGTAAAAATGGACCTTGCAGTCTGCAGTTAATTCCTACGATCATCCAAGAATGCCAAGTGAATAGGGCTAATAAGGAAGACATTCCAATGATCCTTGCGCGCATGCAGAAATTGTCTGCCGAACGTGGAACTGTTTTAGAAGAAAGGCAGGGATGCTTATTCAAAAGGATAAAAAATGACACATGATGAAAATAATCCTGAAGAGATTAGAAGGCTTTTTTTTGGCATTGAGGTTTTTGCGCCCTGGCATCAAAAGCTTCCGCGCGGACGTTTGCTCGATGAAAACCATCGGCATCTGACCCTTGCTTTTTTAGGAGAGGCAAACTTCACAAAATTAATGCAAGCTCTTCCAACTTTTCCTAAACCACTCTTCAAAGTCGGTTTAGTCGGTTTCTTTGATAGTTTGCTTTTTTTGCCGGAAAGACATCCGCATGTGGTAGCATGGTATGTTGAATGGCTGCATAGTCAAAATGTCTTGGAGCAATATCACAAAGAAGTTCTGCATTGGCTTGTCAATCTAGGGTTTAATCCCGATATCCGCGATGAATTTTTGCCGCATGTGACGATCTGCCGTCAGCCTTTTTTCCCAAGGGAATGGAAAAAGGCTTTTCAGCCCCTTCCTCTAATAGCGAAAGATATCCATCTTTATGAGAGCATGGGTCATTTGAAGTATGAGCCGCGTTGGACATATTCGCTAAAAGCTCCTTTTGAAGAGATTGAACATACGGCCGATATCGCCTTTAACATTCGCGCCGAAAATCTTGAGCAGCTTTATCTTAATGCCCAGTGCGCATTAGCCTTTAAGTTCCCGCAACTTTTGCCTTATCTGCAAAAAATGAAGCAGGAAAACTTAGAAGAGATCATTATAGGATTAAATGAAATCGTCGCTAAAGCCGACTCTGAAGTAGGATGTCCCTTCAAGGCGATAAGTTTTCATGGAGAACTTGAAACAGAAGAAGATAACGTGTTGCTGTGGGAGATGATTATCGATGTCTGAGTTAAAAAAAATTGGCCCAAGCACATATCTTTTGCCAAAAAATGGGGGCATGCTCGTTCCCGGCCTAGTGATTGCCAATGAAGCTTTGCTTAAAGAGATTGAAATCGAACGCCCCCTTGATCAGGTCAGAAATGTGGCTTATCTTCCCGGCATCGTAGGCTACAGCATCGCTATGCCGGATATTCATTGGGGCTATGGTTTTCCGATCGGCGGCGTCGCTGCCATGGACGTTGAAACCGGAGTGATTAGCCCAGGAGGGGTCGGATACGATATCAACTGCGGTGTGCGCCTTATCGTCGTTCCGGAGAAGTTTAAAGATTTAAGCGAAAATCATAAAAAAAAGCTGTTAGAGGCTATCTTTCACTTGGTTCCATCCGGCGTGGGCCACGAGCATAAAGGATCAAAAGGATTAAGCGATAAAGATTATCAGCAGCTTGTTGAAAAAGGGGCTCGCTGGTCTGTCGAACAAGGCTTTGGCTTTCAAAGCGACCTCGATCATATGGAAAGCCATGGGGTTATCGCCGGCGGAAATATCAACGCTGTCTCTAACCAGGCCAAAGAGCGAGGGAGCAAGCAGCTCGGATCTGTTGGATCGGGTAATCATTTTATCGAAATCGGCGAAATTCAGAAAATCTTTCTGCTAGAGATTGCTGCAGCATGGGGCATTGAAGAGGGGCAGACTTATGTTCTCATTCACTCGGGTTCCCGCGGCTTTGGCCATCAGATCTGTCAAGACACCTTGAATCTTTTTTTAAAGAGGGGATTTGCCAAAGGGTTGCCCGATAAACAGCTTGTCGCAGCTCCCATCAATAGCTCAGAAGGTCAGCACTATTTCCAAGCTATGGCAGCAGCTGCAAACTTTGCTTTTAACAACAGACAGCAGATCTTGCATTATGTGCGTGAAGCATTCAATAAGGTACTCAACATCGCCCCTGAAAAGGTGCGTTTGATCTATGATGTCTGCCACAACATTGCCAAATTTGAATCGCACGAAGTCAATGGAGTGATGAAAAAACTGTGCGTCCACCGCAAAGGGGCGACGCGCGCTTTCGGTCCCGGCGCTGAGGAGCTTGCGCCGATCTTTCGAAAAACCGGCCAGCCGGTTTTAGTGCCCGGCGACATGGGCCGGGCAAGCCATCTTATGGTAGGCCTTGGCAATCCATTAACATGGTGCAGTGCATGCCACGGCGCCGGCAGAGCGCGCAGCCGCGTTCAGTCATTAAAAGCTTGGCAAGGCAAAGATCCGATTCAACATATGCAGCGGGAGGGCGTTACCGTGATGGCAGCTTCATACAAGACTATCGCCGAAGAGATGCCCGATGCTTATAAAGATGTCGATGCCGTTGTGGATGCTGTCGAAGAAGCCCGCCTTGCCAAAAAAGTTTGTCGCTTGCGGCCTCATCTTGTGATCAAAGGATAAATATGGCATTAAAAGAGAAAGATAAGCGTGAGGTTCCCGAGGAAAAAATTCAGCAGCAGCTGAAGATCATCCATAAACTGGCCAAGCGGCTGCCATGGCTTGTTGTCATTGTCATTTTGCTGGCGGCAGTTTTTACGATTTTACAAATCTATTTCAATCGGTCTTAACAGAACTGCGGAAAGCTTTGGTTTCAGAATGCTTGCGTTTGTCTTCTAACATCTTCTCTTTTTGTTTACGTGTACGGCGCTTTTTCTGACGGCGGATTTTTTCAGTAAGCTGCTGCTTTTCGCTTTTTTCTTTGAAAAGGATGGTCTCAATGCGCTCACACAGGTCGCGGCGAGCATAGAAGCGGTTCATTTCGCGCGATCGGTCTTGCTGGCATTTGATTTCGATGCTTGTTGGAATGTGCTTTATGTAGACGCATGAACTTGTTTTATTGATTTTTTGACCGCCTTTGCCGGATCCCAGAATGAATTTTTCAATGAGGTCATCATCTTTGATGCCCAATTTGATCATTCTTTCTTCTAACTCTTGTTTTTTTTCTTTGCTTACAGGCATGGCTAATTATTATTTAAAAGAAGTTTCAAGACCATCGCTAAAAGAGCGGATGACATAAAAATCTCCTGCGGGCTTGGGATCACCAGATCTTTACAAAAAAAAGTTGTGTTCTTTTTTCCAATGGTGCGTTATTTGTCATTATAAACAAATAGGAATAAAATTATGCACGCATTAATTACCGTTATCTTAAGTTCGATTGCTGTATTCGTCACAGCACATATTTTACCAGGAGCTCATGTCAGCAGCTTTGGTGTGGCCTTAGTCGTCGCTGTCGTTTTGGGATTCATTAACGCTTTTATCCGGCCAATTATCTTTATCCTCACTCTGCCAATAAACATTTTAACACTTGGACTCTTTACTTTTGTCATTATGGGATGTATTGTTTTGTTGGTTAGTGCTATCGTTCCTGGCTTTGAAGTTGATGGGTTTTGGTGGGCCTTAGCTTTTGCCCTTGTCCTGGCCATCATTAACTCATTTCTACAAGCTATCGTTCCTTAAAGAAGAGGTCTTATGTCTAATACGCCCGTGAAAATCTTGGCTTTTGCTGGAAGCACGCGCAAAGACTCGTTTAATAAAAAATTAGTCAAAGTCGCTGCAAAAGCTGCAGAAGATGCTGGCGCTCAAGTGACTTTGATCGATCTCGCGGATTGGAGTTTTCCTCTCTATGATGGCGATTTGGAGGCTGCGAGCGGCATTCCTGAAAAGGCCAAAACGCTAAAAAAAATGATGATCGATCATGATGCTTTTTTAATTTCTGCTCCTGAATATAACAGTTCAGTCTCAGGGGTTTTAAAAAATACTATCGACTGGGTATCAAGGCCGCAAGAAGGAGAACCTTATCTCGTGGCTTTTCTTGGAAAAACAGCTGCAATCATGAGCGCTTCACCCGGGGAGCTTGGGGGATTGCGCGGTTTAGTGCACCTGCGTTCAATCCTGGGCAATATTCATGTCTTAGTGCTCCCTGATCAGATTTCCATTGTCAAGGCAGATCAGGCTTTCAACCCCGATGGATCCTTGAAAGATGCTAAGAAACAAGATAAGGTCAACGACATTAGCAGAAAGCTTGTGCAAACCCTGCAAAAGCTCAAGACGCCCACCTAGAGCACTAGGCATGAATCCAAAAATTAAGCTATTTGAGTCTTTTGAGGCATTAAATAGTTGTGTCATTAAGTGTCGTTTGTGCCCTCGTCTTGTCGATTATCGGGAACATGTTCTGCCAAAGCCAAAATTTCAACATGAAATTTACTGGAGAAAACCTATTCCGGGATTTGGAGATCCCAAGGCATGGCTACTTTTGACGGGGTTAGCGCCATCTCCTGATGGAGGCAATCGCACTGGAAGAATTTTCACTGGCGATGCCACAGGGCGCTTTTTAATGAAGATGCTTTATCAGGCAGGCTTTGCCAATCAGCCAATTTGCGAGTCAGCAAAGGATGGGTTGATATTAAAAGATTGCTACTTAACCGCAGCAGTCAAATGCGTGCCGCCATTGCATAAGCCCACACCGCAAGAGTGCCGCAATTGCGCTCAATATTATCATAATGAAGTTTATCTTTTGAAAAATTTAAAAGCTGTATTGGCGCTTGGGCGCTTAGCTTTTGATGCTTATCTTCAATATGCTAAAATGCAAGGATTTAGTACAAGGAACATGCCATTTAGGCATGGAGCTAAATATCAGTGGGGAGATCGAGTTCCCGCCTTATATGCTAGCTATCATCCTAGTCCTCAAAATACTAATACCGGCAAATTAAGTGAGGAGATGCTCCTCACTCTTTTGGAACAGATAAGAGCTCAAAGCTCTTTACCGGCCAATTAAAACAAAAATACCCGAGATCAAAGCCAAGACTCCAATGACGATAGGTGGAATGGCCAATCCTGCTATGGAAACGATACCGACTAAAATCAAGTAGATTGCTAAAAGAAGAAATCCAATGTTATTAGTAAATCTCATAATTGCCTCCTGTTGGCATTTTGTTTGCGAGCAGCTCTAATTTCATTTGTAACATATTTATTTGAGAAGTTCAATAAATAAATTATTTTAACTTTTGCAAGCCCTTTAAAGAAAACGTCAGCGCTAACAGATCCAGCAAGAAAATAGCAGCGCTAATCAAATAGTTTTTTTTCAAAAAAAAGCATAAATGATTTATTTCTAATTATTTAAACAGTTATCGATAAATGTTTTACTTGCCGATAACTTGATTTTTCTCTTTTATCTTTTCTCTTTTTTCTGGCATTCTATCGTCAAATTCAACTTTTTACCAAGGAATGATAGGAATGATATCTCAAGCTTATGGATTAGTCATTGCTTGCGGAGTCCTCGCTCTCATCTACGGAGGATTTATGGTACGCTCCATTCTCTCCGGCAGTTGCGGCAATGAGACAATGCAAAAAATTGCCTCTGCTATTCAAGAGGGAGCGCGTGCTTATTTGAATCGGCAATATCAAACGATTACTATTGTAGGAATTATCATCTTTGCAGTCTTGACTTGGCTGCTAGGCTGGTATGTCGGAATTGGGTTTTTAATCGGAGCCATTTTATCTGGCGCTGCCGGATACATCGGAATGAATATCTCCGTGCGTGCCAACGTTCGTACGGCCGAAGCGGCAAGGCATGGACTTCAACCTGCTTTAGATATTGCTTTCAAGGCTGGCGCAGTCACCGGATTGCTTGTTGTCGGACTGGGACTTTTGGGAATCACAGTCTATTATTTGATTCTCCAGCACAGCGAAATGCCTATTCGCAATATCCTGGAAGCTTTAGTAGCTCTTGGCTTCGGTGCTTCCCTCATCTCCATTTTTGCAAGACTTGGTGGCGGAATCTTTACCAAAGGCGCAGATGTTGGTGCCGATCTTGTCGGAAAAATTGAAGCTGGAATTCCAGAAGATGATCCACGCAATCCCGCTGTTATCGCCGATAACGTGGGCGACAACGTTGGAGACTGTGCCGGAATGGCTGCAGACCTTTTTGAAACTTATGTCGTCACTATCGTGGGAACGATGTTATTAGCTGGCATATTCTTCACCGGGTATGCTCTTGATACCATGATGTTTTACCCGCTCGCTATCGGCGCTGTGTGCATCATTGCTTCAATACTAGGAACGTTCTTCGTCCGTTTAGGGAAAAGTCAGAATATCATGAAGGCTCTTTATAAAGGCTTCATCGCTACCGCCATCATCTCAGCTATTGCCATCGCAATTGTGACTAAGGTAGTCGTGGGATTCGACAGCACTTTCACGGTCAATAATGTGAAATTTACCGGATTAAACCTTTTCTACTGTGCTTTGGCAGGGCTTGTCGTTACCGGCTTTTTAATGAAGATCACAGAATACTACACCTTGACTCTATATCGTCCGGTAAAAAGCATTGCTCTGGCATCGACAACAGGCCATGGCACAAATATCATTCAAGGCCTTGCAGTGTCGATGGAAGCGACAGCATTGCCTGTGATTGTAATTTGTGGTGGTATTCTTTTTTCCTATATCAATGCCGATCTCTTTGGCATAGCAATTGCCGCAACGACAATGCTGGCTTTAGCAGGTATGGTCGTAGCTTTGGATGCTTATGGTCCAGTTACGGATAACGCCGGCGGCATTGCCGAAATGGCAAACTTGCCTCCCGAAGTGCGCAAAACAACAGACGCCTTGGATGCCGTTGGCAATACCACCAAAGCAGTAACTAAGGGATATGCTATCGGCTCTGCCGGATTTGCAGCTTTGGTTTTATTCGCTGCCTTTATCGAAGATTTGCAACATTATTTTCCAAATCATACCGGACAATTTGTTTTACAAAACGCCTATGTTGTTGTCGGGCTCTTTTTGGGGGGATTGCTTCCTTATCTTTTCGCAGCTCTTAGTATGATGGCTGTCAGCCGTTCTGCTAGCTCTGTGGTGATTGAAGTGCGCCGTCAATTTAAAGAGATTCCAGGGATTATGGAGGGCACAGCGCGTCCTGATTATGGACGTGCGGTAGATCTTTTGACGCGCTCAGCCATTAAAGAGATGATTGTGCCATCTTTGTTGCCGGTTGGCGCTCCTATCCTCGTTTATTTTATTATCAACCAGTTCATTGGACAATCAGAGGCCTTTGTGACTGTAGGCTCGATGCTCCTTGGAGTCGTTGTTACCGGCCTTTTTGTGGGCTTGTCGATGACGTCAGGCGGCGGTGCTTGGGATAACGCTAAGAAACTCATCGAAGAGGGACATCATGGCGGCAAAGGCTCCGATGCTCACAAAGCGTCTATCACCGGCGATACAGTGGGCGATCCTTATAAGGATACTGCTGGTCCTGCTATCAACCCGATGATTAAAATCATTAACATCGTAGCACTTCTTCTTCTAGCAGTTCTTGCTGCGACTCACCATTAATCATGATGAGCTAAAAACGACGGGGATTCTCCCCGTCGTTTTCCTAGCGATCTTGTCACAAATGACACTTGCCTATTGCGGATTTTATCAAGAATCTTATATACAAAGCATTGAACTTAACAGTGAAAGGAACTCGTATGTCAAGGATACCGTTTTTTCTCGTTATTCTGTTTGTGGTAATTGCCGGTTTGATGGCTTGGCGATTCGGAAAAGAATCCTATAAAATCCTTCCGGTGGAAAGCCCTGCAACAGCACTTCATGAAGAAAAGTTTGAAACTTGGCACGAATTCAATGCACCTTCATCCAATTTCAAAGCTAAACTACCAATATTGCCTCAACACGCCACTGAGAGACTCACCGATCCTAAAACGAAAAATGTTCGCGACTATGACATGTACGTTTCTGAAAAAGAAAATGGAACGATCTTCATGATCAGTTTGATTACCTTTCTAGATAAAAGCAGTACATACAATCCTGACATGCTGTTAACAAACATTATGAATGACATGGTGGCTGCCAATGCCAATAACAAACTTAAATACCAGAAAATGGGATCCTATCAGGGCCATAGGTCTCTCGACTTTTCTATCGAAAATGATCAAGCCACGATCGATGTCAATGCCTTTATCGTCGACTCGACTTTATACCTTCTCACAATGATTTCAAAGGCTGAGCATCATAATCCCGAAGAATTTAAATACTTTATTAATTCTTTCGAATTAAAGACCAAGCCGGCGCCGGCAATAAATCCCGAGGCAACATTTCCTCCTCAAAAATAAGGAGCTTAAGCGTGAAAAAATTAATTCTTGCAACCTTCTTATGCCTCGGAGGGCACTTTTTTGCTCTACAAGCAGGGACACCTCCATCTTCAACATCGAACACCCTGTACCAAGAAAGACTTAAAGCAGCTCAAAAAGCCCAGACGCAGCCTCAAAAACCCAAACAACCAACAACTACTCCTCAAAAAACTCTATTGCCACCAGCTCAGCCTCTTTCTGTTTCCGAAGAAGGCCTCTATACCGACCCTGGTATCGTCGCATTCCAAGATGGAAAATGGGTTGGAAGCGATCATCTCTATAACATCTCTTCCAATATTAGCATTAACGTTGAAGTCGTCAAACCGCCAAATTTCAATATCAATATCACAGAAGCAGCCTTGAAAGAAAGAATCGCTGCTATATTTCGAACTGCGGGAATTACTCCACAAGCAGAACCGCAGCAAGATCTGCCGCCACTTCCGCTTTTTCATATGATCGTCTTCATTTACCCGATCCCAAATGGCATCGTCGCTTGCTGCGATGGACGCCTTTTTGAGGCCGTTACGTTGGACCGCGTGCGTTTGCAAAAAGGTGTCACCTGGCAAGCGATCACTTGGAATAAACAGAATCTTCTAGTCTCTGCTTTAGAACAAGGCCCAGAGCAAATCAACCAAAGCGTTGACACTATAGCCACCCTTTTTACCGATCGCTATAAATATTTCCTAAACCTCAAGATGCAGATCGATAAACAAAGTCAATAAAAGACCTAAGGGACCTAAAGGACTTAAGGGACTTAAAAAAAGTGAATGCGTATGTTGAAAAATTTTATACCTGCGCATGGGGGCTATCAGAAGCTGCTTTCATATCAAAAAGCAGAGATTATCTATGACGCTACGGTTTATTTTACGAGCAGATTTTACCGCAAAGGGGATCGCACCATTGATCAAATGGTGCAAGCAGCACGCTCAGGAAAGCAAAATATTGCCGAAGCCAGTCAAGCGTCTGCTACTTCGAAAGAAATGGAAATCAAACTCACGAACGTTGCTCGGGCAAGCCAGGAGGAACTCCTGATTGATTATCGAGATTTTCTTAGAATACATGAATTAATCGAATGGCCTAAAGATCACGTGTATGCTAAGCGCTTGCGAGCTCTCAATAGGGAGCAGAATGCAAGCTATGCAACTTTTCAAAGAGGAATTGAAAATCAAGATCAAGGAATCTGCGCAAATGTGATTATTGGTTTAATAAAGGTGACCAATTATTTACTTGATCAGCAGATTCGACGACTAGAGTTAGATTTTCTTAAAGAAGGGGGCTTACGCGAACGCATGACCCGCGCTAGATTAGCTAGTAGAAACTCCTAAATTCACACATTTCCAGTCCTTTAAGTCTTTTAGGTCCTTTATGTCATTAAACCTCGCACCCCTTTTTGGTCAGGTACTCAATCGGGCTTAATGTGTTGATTGATAACTTTTAACTAAAGTGAAGCTGCACATATTTTATTGTTTGAATGAGAATCAAAGGGTTATTGGGGATAGAGATAAATCCAAATCTCTCATAAAACGTTTTGGCCTTTTCATCTTTAGCGTCTATGACAATGACACTTCCGCCTATCTGACTTGCTTGATCCAAGCATTTTTTTAAAGCATGAACAAAGATAATTTGGCCAATACCTTTTCCTTGGAAGCATTTATCGACAGCTAGTCGACAAATGCGAAAAGCCGGAATGGGATTTGGTTTAGGACCTGTCAATAATTTTTCCGGTAACGAGTCTTGTTGAATACAAGCTGGACAAAGAGTGTAGAAGCCAATCACTTTTTTATCAGGATCACTCTTTTCAAAGAAAGTTACAGTCACTCCAAAGCGACGGCGTTGAAATAACAAAGCTAAATCTGTTAAATAAGAATTGAGCTCTGCTTCACCGCAGTCAAATCCTTGTATGCAAGACCCTTCATTAAGCAAGGCGAACTCAAGTTGCATTTAATGTCCAAAGGTCTTTTGAAAGCTTTTTACTGCTTTTTTTAGATTCTGGTTGATTTGGACTGGAGCTTCCATAACTGTTAAGAAATATTCCCAATCAGTCGGATTTAAGATAAGAGTATTAAGCTGGCTCATTTCAACAATATCTTTTTCTGCAGCTTCAAGTAATTTTTGACGGGCGTAGGTATTAGGTTTAAGACCTTTAAATTTAGCTGCTGTTTCGATCATTTTTTTATCACGGGAAGACATCCTGAAGTTTAGATGACTATCCATAAAGTGTGTGGACATAATCTTACTCCTTTGTTTCTTTTATCTTATCTAAAATGTTATACAATGTCAATACATTTGTATTGCAAAGTAACACATGTTAACAACCTGCTAGAATCGATTGAATGACATAAAAAAAATATTTCAATTTGCATCGCATTTGGTATATTGCAAGATACGCATAGTATAACCGTTCTTTCTACCAGGGATCTAAAATGACATCTTTTAATGCCGTCAAGAATTCTTCATCAATGTTGAGCCGCATAGCATTCGCTGCTGTAATAATAGTCCAGGCGATCTCTACATGCGCTTTTGCAGACACCATCTCACATGAGTGCCTCGACCGCCAAGAGGTCTTTGGCAGGACTACGACAATTTTTCATGGCTCAGCAGTTGAGCCCACCATCGCCGTCAACCCAAAGAGCAAAAAACATATCGTAGCGGCTTGGCAGCAAGATCGAATTTCCAACGGAGCAGCATTAGATGCCGGCATCTCATATAGCAATGATGGCGGCAAAAGCTGGCATAAAAGCGAAGTGCCCTTTCAAATATGTAAGGGTGGCATCATTCAAAGATCGGGTGATTTTTGGCTAAGTTATGCCGCTGACGGCAGCAAAGTCTTTCTGTGTGCTGCTGTTCTCAATGCTACCCAAGAGCCAAATACGCAAAACCAGTTTGGAGTTGTTATCACGATCTCTGAAGATAATGGACGAAGCTGGAGTGAGCCTCGTTACCTAGTCTCGAGTATGGAATATCTATCCGACCCTACGAAGCAATTTGCTAATACCGACAAAACTTCTGTCACTGCCGATCCCAATGATGACGATCGAGCTATAGCTGTGTGGGCAACGTTCAATCCGAGCACATCATTTCATGGCAATGCTCAAGGCAGCTTCACCGAAGATGGCGGAAAAAACTGGTCGGCAGTGCAGTTAGTGTATGATCCATTTCCGGATCTTACTCAGCAAGGCTTAAGCAATGGCTTGCAAAACGACAATCAGGCTAGTAACAACGTTGTGGTGATATTGCCGAAGAAGAAGAGCAAAAAACCTCGCTTAAGCGGTGATTGGCTGAACTTCGCTGTGCGTGTGTATGCAAAGCCGACAGCCACAGATGCCCAGTACACAAGCGATAGTTTTCCCTTCCAGTTCACTCTCACAGATATCGTAGCGGTGCGTTCAAAAGATAAGGGTGAAACTTGGCAGCCTGATGCAAAGGTTGTCGTACCGGCTTTTATCAATAATTTAATTTTCACCGGAGGATACACCTACGACAGTCAAGGCAATATTACGGGTGGAGTAGGCACTCTCATGCGCGATGATCAAACTCTACCTTCATATAACGTCAATCCGGAGAACGGCTTTTTGTATGTGGCTTATCAAAGCAGCGAGTTTAGCTCCGATCAGCTTCAACAAATTGGCATGGTGACTTCACGCGATGGAGGACATACCTGGTCAAAGAGTGCGCAAGTGAGCCGCACACCTTCCTCTGCTGCAAACCGGCAAGCCTTTGAACCCTTTGTTGCGGTAACTAAGAAAGGGCGTGTAGGAGTGCTTTATTTCGATTTCCGCAATGATGATCAATTTGGGTCAAGCAACACCAAGATGGACGCCTGGCTGGCTATCTATCAGGAGGTGAAAAATCCCAAAGGGGGAAGCACGGGAATCGGTTTGGATTTCGTTAAGGAAATACGCCTTTCTGAAGAATCTTACATTGCTCAAAATGGTCCAACTACCACGCAAGGTGTAATGACCGACGGCGACTATCAATTTCTAACTACGCATGGCAACGATTTTTACGCCATCTACACTAAGTCGTTTAATGGACCTTTTACACCGCCTACGTTGTTTTTCTCCGATCCGGCACATGCTGCCACTGTTTTTCTTGATGATAATTTGCGAACAGCTCCGTTCGTAAGCATCGTCAAAAACAAAAAAAAGGATGCCATCCTTGTTTCAACGAAGATGTTGGAATAATTAGATAGCTTACCGCATGCGGACAAAAATGGTTAATAAATCGTATATATGGATTTATTATTCGCTTCGTTCAGTTGGCATTCTTGCACAAAGGAATTAGTTAGCAGCGAATAGCGGTGGCAGCAGAAAGCCACAGGCGTAAGCCCAATGTCGTCAAAATAAGAAGCTTTTATACCGATTGGCTAGCATTCAGTCGCCCTTCGTTCCACTCCGGGCTCTCCCCTTTGACGCTCTGTCCCACCGTTCCATCGCGCTAAGGCGCTTTAGTCACGATGGGACAGAGCGTCAAAGTGTAGAGCCCGGAGCGGATGCGAAGGGCGACTGAATGCAAGCAATTTTTTTGTAAATGTTTTTTTAATTTGACGATATTGACCCGCCTGTCGCCGCTATTCGCGGCTAACAACTACTTTTTTAAGAGAGACACCTTTTTTCATCGGGAGGTGATGATCAAAGAATTTAGAAAGGCTTCATGATTTTCTTTGTCTGAATTAACTTCACTGTAGCTTGTTTCAATCCTATAAAAATTGTAGGGGGTAATGATATAGGTGAATTTGTAAAAGAATTTCTCTTTTGTAGATGAGATCGTTTCCTCTACAAGGAGATAGAGATAGTGCGTGTCTTTTATTCTGTATAGTTTTTTATCAAGTAACTTTGCCATGTGGCATTTGTCCGCCAATTTCACTTCGTCTACAATTTTTTTAAATTCTTTCTTTGGATTTAGACCAGGCATTGGAGGAAAAAAACCGAAAAATTCATTGACGATATAGCCGCATTCAAGCTCATCTCTATCCCATTGTTCCAATGTCGAAAAACAGTAATAAGGGTTTTCTACAATTCCCTCCTCGTATTCAACATAGTTGACGAAAGATGAGTCTTGAAATTGAATCGATACAGTTTCATTCTCAAAATCTTGGTGGACTAAATTAGCATAAATACCGACGCAGGAGAAAAGCATGAGAGGTATAATAAATAATATTAATGGAAGTTTATTTAATTTATTCATTTGATGTGTTTTTTTATTGTTTAATATTTTAGTGCTTAATATTACAAAGGCGGCTACTTTTAGTCAATAAAGAATGCGTTTGATAATAAATCTCGAAAAGTTTATAACATTTTTAATATATTATTTTAATAGGATGGCATGGTTATGTCTGTTTCTGGTAATTATGGTGATTTTCAATCGAAGTTAAATGCTTGGGAGAAGAAAACCAAGAACCCGATTTCAGGAGAAAATAAAAAAAGCCCTTTACCTGCGCCAAAATCGTTAGCTAATTCCTCTGGCCAGATCCAAAAAAAAGTTTCAAAGGGATCTGCAAAACCTGAAGATCAAAAAATTCCTTCTATTTTAGAAAGAAAGGAAAAATTGCTTCAATCCTCGTCGCAAAAAGCTGCAGAGCAACCTCCTAAAAAAGATTCAGATAAGACAAATTTACAAAAGCAAACACCATTCCTTAAAAATACAGCATCGACAGCCGAATCATCAAAAAACAAAGGATCGTTGGACCCTTTAAAAGCAAAGGTAGATCTCGTTGTGAATAATTGCAACGAATGCATTGAAGAATTAATGGGGGGAAATCTGCAATTTGAAATTCTGCAAAAATTAAAAGATAATAAAAAATTAGCAAAACAAATTTATAAAGATCCGAAAACTCCAATTGAGTTAAAAAAGTCTATTGAAAAAATACTCAAACAATACGATGAGCTGGTAGAAAGTTTTCAAGTGTTAAGAACTCTTAGAGGCATGAGCAAAGAATTAAGAGGAAATGAAACTTGTATCCTTTCCAATCGTTTTCTCCAAGTTGTTACACTTAACCTTGTAAATGCATTAAAAATAGAAGAATTAA
>JABDEI010000018.1 GCA_013287145.1 Chlamydiota bacterium | reverse complement strand
TGAGGATGTTGAAAAGAACCGCACACGAGGCGACGACGCCGGCGAAGCGGTAATATCCCACCATAGCCACAACAACTAAGATGAGGGCGACTAAGGAAGCAACAATACCTCTTGTGCGCTCTTCTTTACCAAGCTCTGGGCTGACGTTTTCTTCCGACAAAATGCGCGGAGTAAAGCTAAGCGATCCCGCCTTTAAGTCGGCAGCCAGCTGATTGATCTCCCTTTGGGAAAAACGACCGCTGATAGTAGCTCCATCGCGCAGGGCCGCTCGGAGAGCCGGCTGACTGATGACGGTGCCATTGAGAATCACAGCCATTCTCCATCCGCGTCCTTGCGAATAGGCCTCTTTAGGCGTTCCTGCAATTCTATCTTCAGCAAACTGTGAAGTCCACGCATAGAAATCATCTCTGGGATTTCCTGGCTGGGAGCCTTCATAGTAATTTTTGACATTGAAGGACAAGATATTGCCCTCAGTGGGATCGAATCCGACTTGAATGTTCGTCAGATTGGAGCCTTCCAATGCAAAATTATGGAAGAGGAAGAGCAGAGGATGAGACTGGCCTTCCCATTGCGAGAAATCGTCGCCGCGCATCATGGCAACAGTAGAGACTGTGTCATTGAATGCATGGCTCGCATTTTTTTCTTTGGGGTTAGGCAAGCGCAAACCGCTCTCATAGAGGATTTTTGCATTTTCGCTGCGAGGACGCATTTCAGCGCCATCAACTTCAGCACCAAGGTGCTGCCAAGCGATTTCATTAATGCTATCGATATCTTTGCGGTTAGTGACGACGGCTTCGTTCCAAACACCTTGCAAAAACTGTTCGACTTGATCTTTTAAATTAGGGTTGGATCTGCCAAATTTTTCATTAACGACATGGAAATACATCGCCGATGCTTTGACAAGATCTGAAGCGGACAAATTTTGCGATCCGGGAAAATCCAAAATGATATTTTGGTTTTCAATGCGGATAGTGCGCTCTGAAACACCCATTTTGTTGATGCGTGTATAAAGCTCATTGACCGCTTGCTTCACATCATCTGGATTTGTGACAGCATGTCCATTATGATCTAGCAGACCGATACGCACAGTTTTTCCTCCGGACAAATCCAAGCCCCATTTAAGGACTTTGCGATCGTCGCCGCGGAAGTATTTAACGAAATTGATTTTGAAGTTTTGCCAATAGACATTTTTTGTCGGATAAGGCACTTGATACTTGCTAGTGACGTTCAGGTCAACTTGTGCAGCCGCGTATTCTTCTTTCCACTTCAATAAATCTTCTTGCTTGAGATCGTCGATCTGATTCAACGTCAATATCCGCTGCTCCACATCGGTAAAATCAAGCACAGCAAAGCGTTTGCTGCCTTTGACTTTGAAATCTTCGCGTGTCGCTTTGATAAGGTTATTGTAATAGCCGTCGAGTTCAAAGATATAGTCTTTGCTAAACTCAGGAGCCATCCCGTAAGAAGATCCCGGATAGCCGATGAAGCCATTAAGCTGCATAAGTTTGCTTAAGTTAGCCAAATCTTCAGTCAAAAGCTTGCTTTCCGGCGCATCAGCTGTGGCTTGCGCTTTTTGAATGATCGCATCCATGCCGCGTGCTATCACATAAATCGACTCTGTTTTAAAGCCGGCGGGGGGCTCTGCGCTGTACATGGCAGGAGCATAAATGACCAATCCCAGCTTTTGTTCTTCGGGCTTTAAAGTTTTATAAGTGTTGTAGTCATAAAGAGGATAGACCTTGCGGGCAAGGTCGGGATGCTTGGGAGCCCAAAGTGTCGCAATTTGATCTTGAAGCTGAAGACTTTGTTTTTGTGCGACAAAGCCCAGATCAAAAGTTAAAAAGCTCGAACTATTTGTCAGAGCATTTAACGTGACAGCAAAGGTTTCATCGTAGGGTTGAATCGATTCGTCAGCTTGACGTGAAGCTCTGGCTATATCATTAATGACAAGTTGATTGACCTTGTCATGAATGATGGACTGAGCTTCAGTTTTGTTTTCATTTTGAAGGATCTTTTGAACATCATCATAAAATTGAAGCTCAACTTTATCATTATTCCAGTCGATAACAAGGGCTTGGACAAAAGGATTGCGTCCTTCTAAGCTGACGACTTGCAGGGAATCTTGCGGGCTTATTTTTGCTTTGGATTTAGCCAATGTTGCTCGAAGCATCTCGGCAGTCAAAGGATTTTTAGCTGCCTTAAATTCAGCAATATTTTTGCGAATGATTCCATTTGCCGATTCAAGACTGATGCGCTGTTTATCAAGCAAAAGAACTTGCTGCTCTTGCGAAGGATCTACTATCAGCCCTTGATTTTTTTGATTTTGAATCTCTTTGGCAAGAGAGTCTTTTTGAGTAGAGATCTTTTGACGCAGAGAATCCAAACGCGTTACAAACTTTTGCATTAAATCAGCTTTATCAGAGGCGTTAATTTGGCTGATGTTTGCGTAATATCGCTTAAGAAGATGAGGAGTTTCGTGTAATACGCTCTGGACTTCGGCGATGTCTCTAGCTATAGCCATGGCTAAGTCATCATAGCGATTATCATTAGGGTTTTGAACAATAGCTTCGATTTGACCGGCTTGTGAAGATGGTCCTCCGAAAGCTAGCCCTAATTGAACAGCGCGATCGAAAACCATATCTTGATAAGCAGGATCTATTTGTCCTTCTTTAGTGTGCTTTGGAACAAAGCGGAACAACTTATCAATCTCTTGGGGGTCGAGATGAACGTTAATTTGCCTTGCGACCGTAACTTTGGAAGCATCGACAGAAGAAGGAGCTTCAGGATAAAGCTCTAGCTGTGACGGAACAAAGGGAACTAAGCTTCCGGCCTTTGGCAGAAATCTTTTAAATAAAGCAGCGTCATTTTCATTTTGGAAAGTAAGATTGATAAAACGTGGATTATCCGACTGAAGTTCTAAAGAGGTCGGTTTAATGCCCAAAAGCTTGCAAAACGAGTAGAGCCACGCTTTAGCATCTTCTTCTAAATTATCGACGCGTGTGACAATGCCCGCAGCAACGCCTTGAGCTCGTTCAGCATCAATAGGACTTTTTAGGGGCCTACTATAAAAGAAGACCGTGGGCAAAATGTTATAAAGTGTTAGGACGATAACGGCAATGATCAGATAGAATTGCCAATTTTTTTGTTTTTCCATGGCGACTCGTTCCCTTCTGTATTGATTTTTTACAGCTCAAAAGTCATTTGAAGCTGTGACTTTGATCTTGTTTTGCAAAGTGACAGATTAAAAAGAATAAACTAAAGAATTAAAAGGCGCAAGAAAAAAGGAGGGAATATTGGAGGAGCGAATTCAATGTCGCCTCTAACACTGTCGAAAGAGCGACACAAATGGCCGAAGATGAGAAGGGTGAAGAGCTAAAGCTCTTCATCCTTCCGCCTTCATCTTTAGAGTTTATGCACTCGCTGGCGCAGCAGTCGTCGTGTTAACAGCTTCTTCGTCTTTATCGGCTTGAGCTTTTTCAGCCGTTAAAGCTACGAATTGGCGGTTAAGGTTTCTAACAGCAAAGAGCCATACGACGATAATTGCAACCATTACAGCGGCAACATAAGGTGTAATCGCTGCTACGGTTCCAAGGACAATCACAAGACCTTGTTGAATGAATGCTCCACCGGATTTCCCAAGGCGAGCTCCAACAACGTCAATGGCAGCTTTACCTTTGACTTTGGATTCTTGGTCAAGCGGAATATACGCCATTTCTTTGGTCGGATCAAACAGCGAATATTTCGTTGATTTGCTCATGATGTTTTGGATCATGCCGAAAACAACAGCCAACATCACTGGTGTGGTACCAAAGTATGCGATAAATCCGACGAGATTGTCTCGGAAAATAACGAACGAGAAGAATGCCGCTCCAGTAGCTAACAACACTATAGGAGTAATTATTGCAGCAAAGCCCCAGCCCTTTTTACGGATGATATAGCCGCCGACAAATAGCATAATGATGGTTACAGCACCGGTGCAGAATGAGAATTTACCCATGAAGGCGTTGTAATCATTAGGATTTGGATATTGAACTTTAATCTGTCCTTTCCAAGTGACTTCAACTAAGTTGATGGAAATTCCATAGGCAATAACGATGAGTGCGATGCACAAGATATATTTCGATTTTACTAGATAGGCAAAGCTTTCGCCCAGGCCCATTTTTGGCTTCGATTTTTTCGCTTTCTTTTCCGCATTAGGATCATAGAAACGAGCATCGGTCAAGACATAGCGGTTCATCCACCAGTAGATGCCGATGACAGCCACGCCGGCGACGACAACCATGGACATGAGATAGTTCAAGGAAACTTGCCATGCATCGACATCGGCAGGTAAAGTCTTGCGAATGTCGGAGAAGTAAACGATAGCAGGTCCAGAAATCAACATCGCCACGTTGCCGCCCAGGCCGAACAGTGTATAGAAACGCTTTGATTCGGTGACACGAGTGATCTCATTGGCAAAGCCCCAGAACATAAGGGAGAGAACAGCGCTTCCCCAGAGTTCGGATAAGATATAGAAAAGCGAATAAGTCCAGTTGCGGTAGCAAGCAACAAGACCATGCAAGCCTAGCGGTAGAATTGATTGGAGATAATCTGCGGAGGCATTAGGATGTAATAACTCGCGATTTGGATAAAGAACATAAACGAAGAAAGCAAAAAAGACGAGAAAGGGAACGATAGCAGCATAAAATAGATTTTCCCTGCTAAGGATATTGCTCAATTTGGCGTAGAGCAGAAGAAAAATGACTGCACAAGGAGCTACGCCCCAAGTCTTTAAAAATAGAATGGTCTCAGGTCCGGACGCTGTTACAACTAAAGTATCTTTTGTATCACGCAATACAGTATAATTAAAGTTGACGAAAAAAAACATCAACAGCATCGGTAGGAGCTTTTTCAGCTCAAACACGTGGACCGGCCAAAAAAAAGACCGTAATTTACCAAATTCCGATTTGGTTTCCTGCGACATATATTTAAACCTCAGATATTCAAAACGTTTTCAAATTTAATAATTTAACTACTGAAAAGGTTTCAGTGTAATTCTATTTTAAGTAAAAAGCAAGAAAAATGTTGGAAAATGGAAGCTATACCGAAACACATTCAAAATTTTGATTTTTGGACTGCGCCAAATCCAAATTTTGAATGTTTCGGTATAAAAGCGATAAAGAAATCGAAATTACCACTAGATTAGCAGCGTCTTTAGTTTCACTTGAAGTTTAATAAGAATATGGAGTGGGGGTATGCCTTGAGGCATAAAAAAAACCTTCGAGGTTTTTTCTCTATTTTGCTTTGCAATCATCTGCAAAAAAATCGGGGAAAAAGCCAACGAAGGCACATAGAAAATTCTATAACTGCATGATATGTAGTAAAATGCTTAGCTTACGCCTACAGGTGTAGCTGCAGCAATAGCATTATGACTAGTGATTGTTTCTACATAAGATTGCCATAAGTCTTGATCGATTTTTCCATGTCTGATCGAAGCAATAAGCTCACGCTTAATCGTGCGAAGATCTTTTTTAGGGGTTAACTTGCGAATCATATCTTTATCACCGGCAAGGCGGGCCATGTTCAACATGCGCTCGATATCTTGTTTTGTAAAAAGAAACTGATCGCGGCGTTTACGTGAACCACGGGCTGCGCGTTGCTTGGGCGGCACAGTTGATGGTTTATCGATATTAATGATATATTTCTGAATAAGAGTCGTTAAATGCTCCGGTTCCTCTGTTTTCATTTTACGCATTGTAAAATGATGAATATAACCACCTGTAGATACGGGAAGATAACGACAAATGTCATTTTCTTTTTTTCCGCCAATTTTCTTAATTGCGCTATGAATCAGCGTTTCGAGTTGTTTCATTGTTAACCTACCTTAATTTGGATTTTCTTAATTTCTTGTTTCAAACACTTTTGCAATATAGGGAACAGCGCTTTTTATTGTTCCCTTAATTTATTAACGGGAATTTATAGATTTATACGAATTTCCTGCAACACAAAATTTAAAGAATCTAGTTAAATGGAATGAAAGATCAATCTCTACATTTATCAAGTGTAGACAAATTCATGTATAGAATGATGTTTTTGTCATTTTGTACTTAAAGTGATTAGAATCGATACCACTATTTAAAGCTTTGATAGGAATCGCATAATCTTGTAAACTCACCCTTCCATTATTAACGTCACAATTGGAGGGTCTAATGCCCTTAACGATGTATAAGCCCACAGAAAAAAAAACTTTATCCCAAATTAAGCACATCATCGCTATTGCAGCCGGTAAAGGAGGTGTTGGAAAATCTTCTGTGACGGTTAATTTAGCTCATGCCCTTAAAAAGCTTGGCTATACCGTAGGTATTATGGATACTGATATTTATGGACCATCAGTTCGCAAGATGCTCCCTGAAGATCGCCTACCTGCGCAACAGGGAAAAACAATCATTCCCGCGCTTTGCCATGGCATTCGCATGATCTCGATGGCTTATTTTCGCAAGGAAAATGAAGCCTCTGTTGTTCGAGCTCCGATTGCTAATAATGTGATTTCTCAATTTATTTTTAACGTGGATTGGGGCGCATTAGATTATCTGTTGATTGACTTTCCACCGGGTACAGGCGATATACAGTTAACGCTTAGCCAACAAGCTAGTCTAACAGGGGCTGTAATGGTGACGACACCGCAAGATGTGGCTGTGCTGGATGTGCGCAAAGCAATGAATCTGTTTAAGCAAGTTCAAATTCCAATCGTCGGCATTGTTGAGAATATGAGTTATTATTATCATGAAAAGACGCAAGAAACCCTATATCTCTTTGGCAAAGGCGGCGGCGAAAAGCTTGCTCTGGAGATGGGAGTTCCTTTTCTTGGAAGCATTCCTATCGACCCTGAATTGTCTCAGAGTGCAGATCAAGGAAAGTCCCTTTTTCACGGAGACAATTCTCATTTAAATTCCACTGTCAATGCTTTTCTCATCTTGGCCAATCAGGTAATTGCACATGCTGATGCATTAGCAATGCATTCCAAAAACTGCCTTCAAAACTTTGAACTTATTTGGAGAGAAATGCAATGACAGTAGCTTTCCTTGTACGAGATATAAAACAAGAAGATAATTTTACTTTTGCAATCGAGTGGAGCGATGGAAAGACTTGCCATTACCGTTTGAGTGATCTGCAGAAGTGTTGTCCATGCGCTAGCTGCCATGAAATAAAAGACAAAATTATTAATAGGGATGTGCAAGCTAAGCGCATTGTCACGATTGGGCGTTATGCCCTGCGAATCGAATTTACATCGGGATGTTCGTCAGGAATTTATGGTTACGACATGCTGAGATCAATAGGGTGCAAATGAAGCATTATCTTTTTTTCCTTTTTGCATTCATTGCCTTGACGATGTTGAGTTGCTCTTCGGCGCAAAATCGTCCGGCTAATCATTTGCAACAGTGGATGACACCCAATGGAAAAATGAAAGTACTAACAACGATTAGCATGATTGGCGATTTAGTGCAGCAAGTTGGCGGAGAATATGTTGATAATATGACTCTGATATGCGGAGAACTTGATCCTCACTCTTATCAATTAGTAAAAGGAGATGATGAAAAATTAGCCTATGCAGAGCTTATTTTTTATAATGGGCTTAATTTAGAACATGGCCCGAGTTTACAGCGCCATTTGAAAAGCAATTCAAAAGCAATTGCTCTCGGAGATCAAATTCAGAAACAGGATCCCTCTTTAATTTTGCGATATCAAGGTCGCAGCGACCCGCATATTTGGATGGATATCTCACTATGGATAAAAACAGTGCCATTTATTGTCCAAGCTTTAAGCGAAAAAGATCCCTCGCATGCCGATGCCTACCACCGCAATGGCGAAGCACTCATATCCCTCATGCAACTTGCACATGAAAATATCCTTAAAGAAATGCACACTATTCCTGAAAACCACCGTTACTTAGTGACAAGCCACGATGCTTTCAATTATTTTGCAAGGGCTTATCTTGCTAACGCCGAAGAAAGAGCAAATCAGGATTGGCAAAAACATGTGGCTGCTCCTGAAGGTCTCTCTCCAGAGAGCCAGCTAAGCGCTCTTGATATCACTATGATTATTAATTATTTGCAAGAACACGATGTCCATGTGTTATTTCCCGAATCCAATGTCAGCAAAGATTCGATTAAAAAAATTGTTTCAGCAGGCAAAGAAAAAGGCTTATCGCTTACAATAGCGGACGTGCGTCTCTATGCCGACGCGATGGGCTCCCCGGGATCGGAAGGAGATACATATTTAAAAATGATTAAATTTGATGCAGAAGCCATAGCAAATTACTTAAAAAAAAATGGGAATAGCTGAACTTTACATGGAAGAACAATCACAGCCTGTTCTGCAAACCTATCAACTCACTGTCAATTACGACAAAACACCGGTTCTTTGGGACATCTCCCTTGAAATTCCCAAAGGACTGCTAGTTGGCATCATTGGCCCTAATGGTGCTGGAAAAAGCACTTTTATCAAAACTGCTTTAGGCCTAATCAATCCCCTATCAGGCAAAGTCGAATTTTTTGGAAAACCTTTGAAAGCTGTCCGACAAAGAGTGGCTTATGTCCCTCAGCGCGAGAGCGTCGATTGGGATTTTCCAATTACTGTTTTGGATCTTGTACTCATGGGAAGATATGGAAAATTAGGCTTATTTCACTGGCCGAGCTCCGACGATAAAGCCGCAGCGATCCGTTATCTTGATATGGTCGATATGTCACAATATGGCCACAGGCAGATCAGCCAGCTTTCAGGAGGCCAGCAGCAGCGTGTTTTTATCGCAAGAGCGCTATTTCAAGAGGCCGACATATATTTCTTAGATGAGCCCTTTACTGCCATCGACCTCGCCACCGAGAGGATCATCGTGGACTTGCTATGCAGGCTTAAAGAACAAGGAAAAACGGTTTTTGTTGTCCATCATGACCTAAGCTCTGTCGAAAGCTATTTCGATTGGGTGATCATGTTAAATATGAGGCTTATCGCCTGTGGCTCTATTGCAAAAGCATTCAATCCTCAGAATCTTGCCCTGACATATGGAAAAAGCTATGCACTCTTTGATGAGGCACTTAAGCTTTCGCAGAATAAAACTACAGGCCTAACTTAAAAGACATCTATGGCTTTGTATTCCTATTTTACAGATCCTGTCTTGAGAGCTCCAACGATTGGATGCATGCTCATGTGCCTATGTGCAGCTATAGTGGGAGTGTTTATTTTCTTGCGCAAACAGTCTTTACTAGGTGAATCCCTTTCTCATGCAGCTTACCCCGGCGTAATTATTGGAGTCATGCTAGCAGGCATGTTTCAAGTAAGCGATTCTCAAAGCCTTGCCATACCTTTGTTGATTATGTCGGGAGCCTTCATTAGCGCCATAATAGGATTATGGGTAATTCATTTTCTTGAGCACAAAGTCAAGATACGCAGCGATGCAGCTTTATGTTTCGTGCTCTCTTCTTTCTTTGGCATAGGCATCACCTTCGCCAGCGAAATTCAGTCTTCCCATGGGGTTCTTTATAAACAAGTTCAAGTGTATCTTTATGGCCAAGCTGCGACAATGACAGATATTCATATCATCATTTATGGCTTTTTTTCCGTTTTAGTTGTAGGTGTCGTTTTCTCCCTGCAAAAAGAATTGCAGGTCATGATTTTTGATCGCGATTATGCCAAAAGCCTTGCTATCCCCGTCAAAAGAATTGACACAACAATCTTTATTTTAGTCGTCCTGGCAGTCGTTATAGGCATTCGCTCCGTTGGCGTCGTCCTTATGTCTGCTATGCTCATCGCTCCCGCAGCTGCTGCGCGCCAATTTACCAACAAACTATCCGTTATGCTGTCCTTAGCTGCCTTTTTTGGAATTATCAGTGGATTTTTGGGAAATTATTTTTCCATTGAAGGGTCTTTATATCTCTCAAAGCAATATCCCGGTGTTCGCTTATCAATACCCACAGGTCCTATGATTGTTGTCGTTGCTGCTGCAATCTGCCTTTTTTCTCTATTTTTTGCACCCGAACGCGGCCTAATAGTGCGTCTAATCCGCATTGCACGCTTCCGCTATCAATGTCTCTATGAAAATGTGTTGAAGACATTTTGGCGCTCATCCGGTCAAGACGGGGTTTCTATTGAGTCTTTGGCTAAATATCAAACGATATCACAAACCTATTTGCATCTGATTCTGTATCAAATGTCCCGAAAGGAGTGGATTGCTCATGAAGAAAACGGCCTCTACAGACTGACAACAAAAGGCCAGCAGCAAGCTTCAAAAGTTGTCCGCCTACATCGCTTGTGGGAAGTGTATCTTGCAAACTATTTGGGGGTAGGCGCTGAACGGGTTCACTGCAATGCAGAAGAGATGGAGCATATCCTTACTCCTGAGCTAGAACAGGAATTGACGCTGCTGCTTAATGATCCCAAAATAGACCCTCACCATCAGCCAATTCCTCCTAAGGAGTAAATAAAGATGCCCTTTTACCAAGCTTATTTCAATCCCTATTCAGGACAAAGTTTTCCGGGATTTTTTATCCAGCTTTTTAAAAGAATAGGGTTGGCGTTAAAGGGCGAAGTAGGCGCCGCTGATTTTGTCTCCGATGAGATACAAATTATCATTTTGCTTGGGGTAGCAGCTTCCTGTGCCCTTGTGGGATGCTTTCTTGTTTTACGCAAGACGACGATGCTTGCAAATTCCTTATCACATACGATTTTGCTTGGCATCGTAATCGCTTTTTGGCTAAACCAAGATGGCCTTTTGGAAGAACATACTCCTATCAATATTAAAGCGATGTTATTGGCGGCACTGCTCACAGGGCTTGCAACAACTTTTCTTACGGAATTTTTAACAAAAGTTGCCAGGCTGCAAGAAGATGCCAGCATTGGAATCGTTTTTACTAGCTTATTCGCCCTTGGAATTATTTTAGTCACCCTTCTAACCCGCAATGCCCATATCGGCACCGAAGTGGTGATGGGCAATGTCGATGCTCTGCATTTTGATGACTTTAAATTAGTCTATCTTGTGCTGGCAATGAATGTGGCCATTTTTTTTCTTTTTTTCAAAGAATTTAAAATCACAACGTTCGATCCTGCCTTTGCCAAATCCCTAGGAATATTCCCCATATTTTTTGGTTATCTTCTGATGGCCCAGGTGTCCACAACGGCGATCGGAGCTTTTCGGGCTGTGGGAGTCTTGATGGTCTTAGCCTTCATTACCGGTCCTGTTTTAACGGCGCGTCTTCTGACCCACGATCTTAAAAAAATGCTCTTTACCTCAGTGGCGTTAGGGTGCTTAGCTTCAATCATCGGCGTGGCCTTATCGCGCCATATCTTGTCGGTTTTTGGCACTCCCCTTTCCACCGCCGGAGTAGTTGTGTGTGTCATTGTGGCTATTTTTATCTTGGTTCTTGGCTATAAGCAAGTCATTCTAAGAATAAAGAATAAAAAAAGCGCTGTGACACGTCTGTGATTTTTTTTTACCACAGAGATCACAGAGAACGCAGGGAGAGGAAAAGATGAAGGCGGAAGGATGAAGGGAAAAGTGCAGCAAAAATTTCAAATTTCCTTATCAGTGCCAAGACTAAACGAAATAGAATTTACCTTTCATTCCTTCTTCCGTCTTCATCTTTTCCTCTCCCTGCGTTCTCTGTGATCTCTGTGGTAAAAAATTTACATATATGTCCCTGCACTTTTCCCTTCATCTTTCCGCCTTCATCCTTTTCCTCTCCCTGTCTTCTCTGTGTCCTCTGTGGTAAAATCTTTGCTCACTTATTCCAAAGGCGTTTTTTCGTTGAAGTAGTGGTGCCAACGGCGGAAGGGCTTATGGGAATTTTGAGGGTGATAGGGGCGAACTCTATCGGCCTGCTTGCACTCCTCATGGCAGCAGCCTAGGAATTTCGAGAGGCACTCAGGACAGCATAAGAATAGTTCATTGCAGTCCATGTTGGCGCAATTGTAATAAGTGTCGTTAGCCTCTCCACAGTGGTGGCAGGCACCTATTGTTTTGCTCTCCTTGTTCTCACAAATTGGGGCAGCTAGTCGATCGTCGAAGACAAAGACTTTGCCAAGCCAATGGTCGTTGCCCTGCTGCATGCCGTAGTTAATGATTCCGCCTTCCAGTTGATAGACTTTTTCAAACCCTTTTTCCTTCAAAATAGCGGAATATAATTCGCAGCGGATGCCGCCCGTGCAGTACATCATCACAGGCGTTTTTTTGGGGTCAATGCGTTCCTGAAGCTCCTGAGCATAGCGATCAAAGTCTCGAAAGGTTTCACAAGGGGGTAGCTCGGCGCCTTCAAAGTGGCCGATCTTCCATTCATAATCATTGCGAACATCGAGCAAAACATGTTCGTTTTGCTCTTCGAGCATTTCTTTCCATTGCTGCGGAGCCACATGCTCGCCGCGCTTTTCTAAGCTAACGTCGGCATCAAATGCCACTAATTGCTTGCGGTATTTAATCGTAAGCCTTGGGAAGACATGTTCGTGATGATCTTGTGCTTTAAATTGAATGCCTTGAAATAAGGGTCGTGTGCGCATCCATTCCATATAGCTTGTGGCATCTTCTGCAGCTAAGCTCATTTGGCCGTTAATCCCTTGCTCAGAAATGTAGATGCGTGCTGTGGCATCGCATTTTGCTAAGAAATCCTTATGGATTTTTACTTCTGCTTCGGGATCTTCGATATGAGCAAAGTGATAGTAAGCTAAGATGCGGTAAGGCAAAGACATAATTTTTACTTTTTAAGCTTTAAAAAGAAACAGTATAGGAAAAGAGCTTAAAAAAAACAATCGACTTTATCAGGAACGCAAGGCAATCGCATCATAAAAATAATTTAAAGATGCGCAAAGGGTTGCAAGTATTCTCTCATTGGGGTTTAAGGGGCTTCCGCCCCTTTTTCGGAGTGCGCGTATGGCTTTTCACTAATTTCAGATTAAAGAGAATGCCATACCGCTTTGTAATTTTCGCAGTGTCAACCTCAAGAAAACTCAAGGTCCATGGAGGTATACCCAAAGCGGTACGGCGGATCTGTTTTTCGGCGTTTGATTATTGCCGTACGCGCACTCCGAAAAAGGGGCGGAGCCCCTTAAACCCCTCTAAACCCCAATAATGTTGTTTGCAGTAGGGCTTGATCCGAAGTTTCCCCTAAATTGTTAAAATCATCGGCTAATTTCTTGTTCAATGCATCAAATGATTCCTGTAGATTTAAAGGTTTTTCTTTAAGGAATTGAAAAAAAATCTTTTCCGGTTCTGAAAGGGCAGCAAAATCTTTAGCAATAAGGTTTATTCGTATCTAGCCCAGTTTTTCTGTAAACTGTTTCAGTTTTGTTGCCAGTTTTTGCCATACATCTTTTTGCTCTTTTTTCCCTTTTTTAGTTGCCTTGGTTTCTGGCACATATCAATGCCTTAAAAAACATATTTATTTTTTGTATTTTAATTTATAATTAATACAAGGTATAGTAAATAACTCTTATCAACACGAGGTCTTATGAGTGCTACAACAAATCATTTTCATCAAAATGTTATTTCTTTAAATAAGCCTGAAAGCATTCTCGTTACAGATAAATTTGAAATTATTGCAAAAGGGTCGTTTAAAGGACGTATCATCAAGGCTTTAAGCACTTTTTGTCGAGCCATTACCAAGGGCAAATTTGACCCTACCCATATAAAAGCAGATAAAGCAGCTCAAGCCGTTTATAAAGCTTGTGAGGGTCAATGCGAAAAAACCCATAAAGCCCTTGCCGATGATGAGTTCAATGCAGCTTTGAAGTTTTTAAATTCAATTGCCGGTAAAACAAAAAATCACAAAATGCGCGATGAGATCGTCAAACAGGCTAACAATTTGATTAAGCTCAATGATCAATATAGTACCATACCTGCAAAAAAAACCACTTTACAGCTTGAGACATCAGGTAAAACCAATCTATCTATTGAAAATCAAGAGCCTTCGCAAATTGATCAAAGTCCTTCCAGTGAATTAAAAGGCTCTTTAACTGAACAAGAAAAACCACCCGCAGAAGACCCAAAAAAATCCTCTATTAATAAGCCAAAGGATACCTCTTCACATGAGGATAAAACAGTGAAGGAAGAGGGTTCTGTAACAGAAATAAAGCCTTTAAAGCAGCCTGAAGTTCCAAAAGAAATCCCAGTACCAGAGCCAAAAAAAATCTCTATCGATGAAGCTCAAAAAAGTTTAGAGAGTGGAATCAAGCTACCGCAAAAAACGCTCGATCGAATTAAAGAGTTGATGCCAAAAATTTCCGGAGGAAAAGACGACCCAGGCATCAAACAACTAGGAGGCCGTACTTTTGCTGTCTTTGCAATTCCAGAAGAGCCCAACTTCATATTTAAGATGCGTAGATGCAATGTAACTCATGATTTTGGTTCAAACACGCAATGGGGAATCGGAGGAAGAGAAGACACCGAAAAGCTTTTTAAAAATAAAGTCAAAGCAAAAAAGGTAATCATGGAGAATAACCTAGACCGCCTCACTTTGCCTAAGGCTAAACTCTATGAAATTCCCGTTAAGAATGAAAACTATGAGTATACCTACGCTTTAATTGCTGAGAAGCGTTTGCCAATAGATGAGGGTAAATATGAACAAGAAGACCTTTACTACAATAATGCGGAGCATCTTGAGGTGCCGGTAAAGCAATTGGCTAAATTTATTTATGAAACGGGCGATAATGAGGTCTCCTTTGATACCTATCCCGTTTTGCAAGATGGACCAAATCTCCGCATTGGAGTCATCGGTTTGGAAGAGTTGGGGAAAGATCCCGCCCAAGGTTTTTGGGATAGCGATTGGCATAGCCAAAAAAGCCTTGTTAAGATGATGCCCAGCGAGAAGTTAATCGATCTTGTCATCACTGAAGCTCAAAATTATAAGATAACCTTCATGCGAAAGGGATTTGTTGGACTAAAGGAAGAGAGCTTTGAGGATGTTAAATCCTCCCAAATGAACGCCATAAAAAGACATGATGCTTATGAAAAACTTCACAAGGATAGAAACATTAAAACTGGCGCTGAACCCGTGATAACGTTGGATGAAATAAAAAATTTAGGGCTAGATCTCGAAGAGACATGGGAGTACAAAGGGAAGACCTATAAATTAAAAGATGCCGTTGAATACGTTGTAGGATGGATCAATGATAGCATTAAGGAAAAAGCAAAAAATAAATCTCTGCATGTCAAGGTTAAGCGGGATGTCCGTATTCCGATTAACCATGAACCCTTGATCACCTATCAAAATCTTGGCCTTCCGGAGAAAGAAGAAATTAAAACTTGGAAGCAGGAAAGCCAGCTTTGGTTGCATCGCATCTGCCTAGCCCTTCGCGAAAAAGGCTTTATCTACGACTATGGACACGGAGGCCACGGTTATTGGATCCAAGCTTAAGGATACCGAAACCCATTAAAATGTAACGGTTCAGATACCCTGACGAAGGAGGGATATCTGAACAGTTACTTCAAAATTTGGATTTTTGAATGTGTTTCGGTATAATCACTGCTCTTTTGATCTCAAAAACCTTATCGCAGAAGCTAAAAGGAACTGCAAAAAACTGCGGCAGCACATACGCGTTAAACTAACACAAGTGCTTATTTATAAACGATTTGAAATAAAAAAATTTATGCCGTTCTTACAGAACTCTTTTTTTATTTATCATTTTCCCAGGCCTCTCGCTGCGCTTCGGCCTGGGCTGTGTTATTATGGTCTTTCAGACCATTGAAAGACAATTTTTTTAAAATGTACTTATTTCATGGCCTGAAAGGTCTTTATATCATAGCCCAGGCCGAAGCGAAAGCGAGAGACCTGGGTTATCTTCAAAGGAATGATTGAGTTCTGTAAGAACGGCATAATTTTTTATGGCAACATTGAAAGACAATTTTTTTAAAATGTACTTATTTCATGGCCTGAAAGGCCTTTATATCATAGCCCAGGCCGAAGCGCAGCGAGAGGCCTGGGAAAATGATAAATAAAAAAAGAGTTCTGTAAGAACGGCATAATTTTTTATGGCAACTTTGTGAGAACGAGCAGTGACGCCCTCGTCACATCATAAGCAGGTAATCGACAGGTAAACCGCTGATAATAGGTGTGTTATGTTAGCTTAACGCGTATATGCGGCAGCAGTTCCTCTTTTTTTTTAGCTTAGGGTCTATGAAGGCTTGCTGTCGCTACACTCCAAAAATAAATATTTTTTTGGTATTCTGAATTCTAGACTCTGGATTTCTTTTACCCTTGACATTCTGCAATTTGCAGTTACAATATAAAAAATACTGAAAAATTTTGGAGAGCCTGGATGCTTTCGTGGCACACCCCTGCAGAAGATCCTTTATGGGTCTATCCCAAAGAAGATCCCCAGTGGAAAGAAAGCATCATCAAAGAATTTAAAATTCACCCTGTGACGGCGCAAATTCTCGTTTCGCGCGGCTTCACAAGCTTAGAAGAAATTCATAACTATCTCTACGCCAAATTGCCAGACCTGCACGATCCGTTTCTTTTAGCTGAGATGCCCCAAGCCGTCGACCGCATCTGCCGCGCTCTGCAGAATAAAGAAAACATCTTAATTTATGGCGATAACGACGTCGATGGCATGACCGGCACGGCCCTGTTGACGGAATTTTTTCAATTCATCGGCGCCAACGTCTTCTTTTATGTCTCCAATCGCGGCACTCATCGCGAATCCTTGATCGTTGAAGCCTTAGAGTACGCTCTAAAAAATCAATGCAAGCTTCTGATCACCGTGGATTGCGGCATCACCGCCGCCGCTGAAATTGCCAAAGTCGTCGAGCAAAATGTCGATGTCATCATTACAGACCACCATGAGCCTACTGACAAAATCCCGCACTGCATCGCCACTTTAAATCCTAAGTTAGTGAACAACTCCTATCCTAATCGCGACTTAACCGGCGTAGGCGTCGCCTTTAAGCTTGCTCACGCTGTCACTAATCAACTTGTCGATGATGGCAAAATTCCCCCTAAAAAAGTCGATTTAAAGCGCTATCTCGATCTAGTGGCTCTTGGAACCGTCGCCGATATGGGATCTTTGCTTGGCGAAAATCGCATCTTAGTGCGCTATGGTTTGCGCCAATTGCGCAAAACCAAACGCATCGGTCTTGCAAAACTTGTCTCAATTTCCGATGTCGATCTCAATGAGATCACTACCTTTATCATTGCCTCAAAGATAGCCCCAAGGCTTAATAGCTTAGGCCGCATCGACGATCCTCAAAAAGGGGTGCAGATGCTTTTAATCCGCAATGCTCAGGCAGCGGAGAAGATGGCTATTGAGCTGGATTTGAACAATATTGAACGCCAAAAAATCGAAAGAACCGTTTCTACAGACGTCGACAGCGCCATTCTTTTGCATCCGGAGATTCTCAATCGCAAAGCCATCGTCATGCAATCTGACAAATGGCATCCGGGCGTTATTGCGATCATCTCAGCGCGCATCGCCAAGCATTACAATCGCCCCACCGTCATGATCGCCATGGATAAAGATATCGGCAAAGGCTCCATTCGTTCTATTCGGGAATTTCCTCTGCTTTCTGTTTTGAAGGATAGCGCTGACATCCTAGTCAATTTCGGAGGTCATGATTTTGCAGCTGGCTTGACGATCAAGACGCAGAACATTGAAGAATTCACTCGTCGCTTTATTCAAGCTGCCGATGATCAATTGCGCGATCATGATGTTATGACCAAGCTCAATCTCGATGCCGAAGTCTTTTTTCAGGATCTCACGTTCGATTTCATGGAATCGATTCGACTTCTGGAGCCCTTTGGCAATGAAAATCCGCCTCCGGTGCTCTACGCCGACGCTAAACAAGCGTGGCCTCCTAAAGTTGTCGGTAGAACCCATCTTAAGTTATTTTTGGAGCAAGGCGACCGCATTTTGGAAGGCGTTGCCTTTAACAAAGCCGATCATAGCCCTCTTCTGCGTAAAAAAGATTTAACGCTCCGCGTGGCTTTTACCCCTCAAATTAGCGATTTTCAGGGACCAAGCATTCAGTTGATGATTCGCGATTTTTTAATCCGTGAACCGGCGACCGTAAAATAGCTTAATCATGTTAGAGCTCCACGATATCATTACAGGTGAAGTTGTTGGAATGGCCTTTGGTGGTGCAGGAATTGTGCGCCATGACGGCTTTGTCATTTTCGTCCCCTTTACAGCACCTGGAGATAAGGTGACATGCCGCATTACGCAAAAGAAAAAATCATTTGCCAATGCGGAGCTCATTGCCATTGAAAGAGCAAGCCCTCAAAGAACAAAGCCGCTCTGTCCCTATTTTGGAGCATGCGGCGGCTGTCAATTGCAGCATCTTCTTTATCCTGCCCAATTGGAGTGCAAGGAGCATGATGTTGAAGATGCTTTAAAGCGCATCAGCCATCATAAAGAGAAAAGCGTTCTTCCTGTAGTTGGCGCTGAGCAGCAGTGGGCCTATCGCCGCCATATCACTTTAAAATTAAGGCCAATGGGCGATGCCTTTGAAGCCGGCTACGTCGCCATAGACAATGTCTCATTGATTAAAGTTAAACAATGTCCAATTTTTGTCGAAATCAATGATACAATTCTTCAAGAAGTTCAACAAGTGGCTCAAAGTCTAAAAAATACTTCTAAAGAAGACGGTAAAGTCGCTATTTTCAAAAGCGAAAATCGACGGTTCCTACTTCATTTTCATTTTCAATATCTTCCTCCCAATGCCGTTGCAGCCATGGAAAATGCTTTAAGTCAATTCAAAAATTGGCGCGGTGTTGTTCTTAGCAGCCGCAACCGGACCATCACGTTCGGAGAGACTCAATCAATTTTTGAAGTGGATCAACTCAAGATTGCATTTTCTACCAAAGCCTTTATTCAAAATCATCCAGAACAAAGCGTCAATATCTACAGAGAAATCTGCCGCATAGCGCAAGCATCCAATGCCAAAAAAATTCTCGATTTGTATTGCGGAATAGGGGTCTTATCCCTTCTTTTAGCATCGCATGGGCATCTTGTCAAAGGGGTGGAATTTAATCCTGAAGCCATCGGATTGGCGCAACATAACGCGAAAATCAATGGGATCGAACACGTTTCATTCACACAAGGCGATGTCGCAGAAAAGCTAGGCGACCTTATTAATCATTTTAGGCCGGATTTAGTGATAGCCAATCCGCCGAGAACGGGACTGGAAGCTAAGGTTGTGAATATTTTAGTAAGTTCGGGTATCAGGGAAATTATCTACATTTCCTGTATGCCATCGACGCTAGCTAGAGATCTAAAGATGTTGTGTGAAGAAAGCTATCACTTAAAGCAGTGCCAGCCCTACGATATGTTTCCTCAAACGGCTCATGTGGAAACAATTGCCCATTTAATCCAGAAGTGAAAGGAGAAAGAAAGGACTAAATCGTCCTAATCTTTACACCCTTCAGCAGTCCATATGTTAGCTAGCTTTGCGCTTGCTTTTTTTGCTTAGATACTCTTCGCGGTAAGCGTTGGCATCTTCAACGTAAACTACCCATGCAGCACCTTTACGGTGAGCTTTGAGCAAGCCGATACGTGTAGCATAATAAATTTTTTGCGCAGGAACGCTTAGCATGCGAGCCACTTGATTAACTGAATAATAGCCTCTTGTGTTGTCGAATAGCAATTCCCCATTAAACATCGATTTTGTGCGGGAATATTTCTGTTTGCGATAGGCTTCTAAATCATCAAGATGGATTGTCCATCGCGTAGTTTCTTTTTTTGCTTTCAGTTTGTTCAACTTAATTGCAACGTAGATAGCTTGCCGGGTAACTTTGTTTAACCGAGCAGCTTCAGTGATCGAAACAACCTTATTTTCAGGCTGATCCTTCACAGTTTCCTTTGTTTTAGGCATTTTTAACCTCCATGTATCTTATTTTATTTTTTTTAAACAACCTAAAGTATTGCTTTTGACATATCCCTTTTCCAAGCTTAACAGAGAGAAGGATTTCGATATGTTTCTATTAATTACGTAACTCATTCAACTACTAGAGCTTATGAGTTAGACTTTTGTAAAACTCTGATAATTGAAATTTCATAAAACAATGATTTTTACATAGAAAAGAATTGAAATCAAGCTTTTTTTACAAGAATTTTACAAAAAATTTACAAACTATGAATAGTCAACGGAATGCCGACAGAATTTGAGGTGTCAGAGGTCAAATTTGACAAGTTAAAATATATACTCCAATCGGGCAGAATGTTAAGTTTTGTGCTTGTGCGGTATAGACGCATCCAACGCGAGAGAGAAATGAATTGGAATAAAAGAGTTTAAGCAAGTAAAGTAACTTTCAAGTATTTAAGAAATTAACTTTCGGATTTTTCATGCTGCGCCAAGCTCTCTTTTTAATATTAGTCGTGTTACTTGCTCCCTGGATTGCCACTGCTAAACTTCCCGATCTAGATTCTGCATCTGTAACACAGATGGTCCAAGAGATCATGAAAGCTCACGCCACTTATAAAAAACTCACTCCTCCTCTGATAAAACGCATCCTCCAAAATTATCTTGAAGAATTGGATCCTAATAAAAGCTATTTTATTGAACCTGATATCCATCAATGGCTTGAACCATCCGATGAAACACTCAATCAAATTCTGCAAGAATATAACCAGGGTAATTTCAAAGTTTTTGAAGAGATCCAACGCACAATGATTCATGCCATTCAACGCCGGCATGAATTAGAAAAGCAAATCAATATCGCCGACCTTCCAAAGCATGTTAATCCCGAAGAGTTTAAAGACATGAAATGGACGAACAATGCTCATGATTTACTCACACGTCTGATCCGCATCAAAGCTATTCAAATTGAAACGGCTTCGAAACTAAACGAAGACTTAAAAGAAAAGTCCTTTCAAAGAATCGCCAAGCGCCAAGCTAAATATGAAGAAGTCATCTTAAATACCGATCCTGTGCAACATAAGCGTCTACTCCTTTCCAATGTGCTGAAAGCAACAGCGTCAGCACTTGACGCCCATACAGCTTATTTTACTCCTGAAGAAGCCACACAGTTTATGATCAACGTCCAGCAGCGCCTCTTTGGAATCGGCGCACAGCTCCGCGATGATATCAACGGCTTCACCGTCATTAAAATCATCGAAGGCGGACCAGCCGCCTTGGGCAAAGAATTGAAAGTAAAAGACCGCATCATTGCCGTCAATGGCGAACCTGTAGTCGGCATGGATATCGCCGATGCCGTTGAGCTCATTCGGGGCGAAGAAAATACGCCGGTTGTATTGACAGTGATCCGGGAAACCTCCGAAGGAGACCACAAAAAAGAGGAAAAACTCGATGTCACCTTACGCCGTGGCGAAGTCGTTTTAAAAGATACCCGCTATGAATCTGCTTACGAACCTTTTGGCGATGGTGTGATTGTTTATCTGCGTCTTTATTCCTTTTATCAAGATCCTGAAAGTTCATCTGCAACGGACTTAAGCAAAGAAATTCAAAAAATGAAGGAAGAGCACAAAGTCAAGGGCCTCATCTTGGACTTGCGTTACAATTCCGGCGGAATGCTTTCACAAGCAGTGGCAGTTTCTGGTTTGTTTATCACTAAAGGCGTTGTCGTTTCCATTAAAGATGATGACGGCAAGATTCAACACTTACGCGATCTTGACGGCAAAGCCATTTGGGATGGGCCGCTCATTGTTCTTATTAATAGGGCGAGTGCTTCGGCCTCAGAGATTGTGGCTCAGACCTTGCAAGATTACGGCAGAGCCCTCATCGTTGGCGATGACCACTCCTATGGCAAAGGAACTTTCCAGACATTCACTCTCAACACGACATCAAATAATGTCGTCAATCCTCATGGCGAATACAAAGTCACCCGGGGCAAATATTACACCGTTTCGGGAAAATCGCCTCAGCTTACCGGGGTTTTATCCGACGTTACTGTCCCAGGAGTACTCTCTGAAACCGAAATTGGAGAAAAATTTGCTAAATATCCTTTGGAAAACGACCGCATCAAGGAAAACTTCGACGACGATCTTTCCGACATTCCCTATGCCCAAAGAGATAAAATTCGCAAACTTTATAAATTCGATCTTCAGCCTCGTTTGACTATCTATTCAAAGTATTTGCCCACATTAAAAGGCAATTCCACCGAGCGCCTTGTTCAAAATAAGAATTACCAAAACTTTCTCAAAGAATTAAAAAAGAAAGACCCCGATGAAGAAAACACAGAGGATTTTGGACAAAATGATTTGCAGCTCACAGAGACTTATAACATCATGAAAGACCTCATTCTTCTGCAGCACTCTTAGCAAGAAATTTTACACCACAGAGATCACAGAGAATACAGGGAGGAAGACAAAGCTAAAAGCTGAAGGCTAAAGAATGAATGAAGGAAAAATAAAACGAGAAAAGGGTCAATGATATATTCTGACTTTATTGTTTTCTTGCCTTTTTCATCCTTCATCCTTTAGCTTTGTCTTCCTCCCTGAACTCTCTGTGATCTCTGTGGTAAAAATCATATTTGAAAAATGTTTTTTAATGTCTCAGGTCCTGCCGTTTTGAAACACCTTCTTGATAAAATTCACAAATTCAGCTATTTTTAAGCAGATTTTTTAGATGCTGGATGGCGTTGTTGAATAAATGACCGTGAGTTCAGTCGCCCTTCGCATTCGCTCCGGGCTCTAACCCTGTGATGCCCGTTCCCACAGTTCTTTCGCGCTACGGCGCTCAGTCACTGTGGGCTATAGTCGGGACATCCTCCGCATGCGCTCCGGATTTAGGGCAAAAAAAACGTTCCTTATGCTCTAGAATACATATGGGATATCTCTCGATATGGACTCTAGGACATAACTACCTTTTTTTTGCCTTAAGTCCGGAGTGAAAACGTAGGACGACGCGATCATAGAGCCCACAGTGACTGAAGCGATTAGCGAAGGAACTGTGGGGATAGAGAAACATATGGATAGAGCCCAGAGCGAATGCGGAGGGCGACTGAACTCACGGCCATTTATACAATATGTTCTGGAATCTGGATTCGTATTATTAAAAATTAGTTAGGGAAAAAATTATGTCAGTTCGCGTGCGCATCGCCCCTTCTCCCACAGGAGATCCCCATGTAGGCACCGCCTATATGGCTTTATTCAATTTGATTTTCGCCCGTCATCACAAAGGAAAATTCATCCTGCGCATTGAAGACACCGACCGCACGCGCAGTCGTCCTGAGTATGAACAAAACATCTACAAAGCATTGCACTGGAGCGGAATATCTTGGGACGAAGGCCCCGATGTCGGAGGCCCCTATGGACCTTATCGTCAATCCGAGCGTTTTGATATTTATAAAAAACATGCCTATGATTTGCTGGAGCGAGGACACGCCTACAAATGCTTCTGTACATCGGAAGACCTTGAAGAAATGAGGCAGGTTTTAGCAAAACAGGGCGGAAGACAGGGCTACGACCGTCGCTGTCGCAATTTAAGCGCCAAGGAAATTGAGGAAAAAGAAGCCGCGGGCCAAACCTATGTTTTAAGAATGAAAGTGCCCTTAACAGGGGAATGCGTCTATGAAGATGCCATCAAAGGCCGGATTACTTATCCCTGGGCCGATGTTGACGATCAGGTGTTGTTAAAATCGGATGGATTTCCGACATACCATCTAGCCAATGTCGTGGATGACCACTTGATGAAGATTACACATGTCATTCGCGGCGATGAGTGGATGAGTTCGACACCGAAGCATATCTTCTTGTATCAAGCCTTCGGTTGGATGCCTCCGGAATTTATGCATATGCCTCTTTTGCTCGGCAAAGACGGCAAAAAGCTCTCTAAGCGCAAAAACCCTACTTCCATTTTCTTTTATCGCGATTGTGGATACCTTCCGGAAGCCTTTGTCAACTTTTTAACTCTGATGGGCTACAGCATGCCGGGCGATAGAGAAGTTTACTCTTTTGAAGAGATCGTCAAAGAATTTGACTACAAGCGCATTGGCGTATCGGGCGCAGTTTTTGATGTGCAGAAACTAGACTGGATCAATCAGCAGTATTTAATCAAAAACATCCCTGTAGATAATCTGTGGAACCGTTTGCGCGAGTGGAATTTCAGCGATGCCTATATGAATCAGCTTATGCCGCTTTGCCACGCACGCATTAAGACCTTTGGCGATTTCATGGATTTATGCGACTTCTTTTTTATCAACAATCTAAGATACACGCCGGAACTATTTTCTGTTAAAGAAGTGGCACCTGAACAGCTCTGCTTGCTATTGCAGGCGATCATCTGGCACATGGATGAGCATGAGAATTGGCTGAGCAGCGGAGTCAATAATGCATCGCGTGAGGTAGCAGAAATTTTCGGGATCAATCATAAGAAAGTGATTATGCCTCTGCTTTTTGCAAGTTTGATGGGAAAAGTGCAAGGACCGCCTTTGTTTGATTCAGCCCAAATTCTTGGCAAAGACAGAACACGCGCCAGATTGTTGAAGTCGATAGAGTTTCTCGGAGGCATTTCAAACAAAAAAAACGATCTCTTAAAAAAAGCATGGGAGAAAAAAGACTGTAAGGCTTTAATGAGCGGCGGGAGCTGAATGTAACTATGATTGAAAAGATAAGACAGTTTTTCTCTTTTGCCTATGCGGCCTTAGATGGCGTATATGGCTGGGTCGACGAGGCCATTGCCATCGCTATCACTGTCATTGTCTTTAATTTTTTTGCAAAATGGCTATTGCGGTGGCTCCACAGGCGCTTTGAAAAGCAAAAAAAATTCTGGCAGGATGGCTTTGTCCGGGCTTTATACAAACCCCTTAGCGTCTATGTCTGGTTTTTTGCAGGGATTCACTCACTAGATCTCATTAGCCATCGCATCATCGAAGAAACTTTTTTTAGAAATATGCATCTGATCCTTCGCACCGGGGCGCTTATCGCCTTTGGGTGGTTTTTGCTCCTCTGGAAACACAACGTCATTCGCTACCTAAGACTCAAAAGTAACAAAAAAGAGATTGTCTTCGATCAAACCAAGATCGATGTGATGGACAAGATCGGCACGACGATGATTATCTTTTTGACGATTCTCGTGGTCCTGGAAGTCACCGGCCAGAGTATGAATACGTTGATTGCCTTCGGCGGCATTGGCGGCTTGGCCATTGCAATCGCCTCGCAGGAAGTCATCGCAAATTTCTTTGGCGGCATCATGATCTATGCCACGCATCCTTTCTCTATCGGCGATTGGATCAATCTACCGGAAAGGAATATTGAAGGTCATGTGGAAGAAATTGGGTGGTATATGACGCGCATCCGCACCTTTGAAAAAAGGCCTATTTATGTTCCCAATGCCACTTTCTCAAAAATCGTTGTCATGACGCCTTCGCGCATGAGCCATCGCCAATTTAATGAAGTTGTGGGAGTGCGTTACAGTGATATGCCCGCCGTCAAAGCCATCATCCAAGATATCAAATCTATGCTTGATCAGCATCCTGACATAGATCACAGAGAAAAAATTATTGTAAATTTAAAAGCTTTTGGATCTTATTCGCTAGATATTTCAGTACGCGCCTACACTTTGACAATAGATACTGAAGGATTCGGAGAGGTCAAGCAGGACATCTTATTTAAAATCTACGATATTCTCCTTTCATATAAGGCGGAATTAGCATCTCCAACGACAATCCTTGAAATGCCCCAAAATCTTACCAAGTAGATAATTTCCCATGGAATCCGCATTAGAATACATTTGCGCTCACGCCACGAATGCTCATTGGATCATTTTCTTGCTGCTCATGTTTGCAGGCCTTAATGTCCCCATCAGTGAAGACATCATGCTCCTTGGAGCCGGCGCCATAGCAAGCACATGCATTCCTGAACATACCTTGCGTTTATTTATTTGGGTTTTCTTCGGATGCTGGTTTTCTGCTTGGGAAGCTTATTGGGTAGGCCGTCTCTTAGGACCTAAACTCTACGAAATCCGCTGGTTTAGCAGAATTCTAACCCCTCACCGCATTGAAAAATTGCATCATTATTATGAAAAATTTGGTATCTTTACATTTATTGTAGGCCGTTTCTGTCCTGGCGGCGTGCGCAATGCTTTATTTATGACTTCGGGCTTAGGCAAAATGCCTTTTTTGACCTTCATTGCGCGCGATGGACTGGCTTGCATAATATCAAGCAGTACGCTATTTTATCTGGGCTTTACCTTTGGAGAAAATC